>JAOZSZ010000145.1 GCA_029939385.1 Pontiella sp.
TCCGCATGCGCTTGTACCACTTTTTATTGTTTTTCCGCCGTTTTTCGAGGCTGCCTGCTTTAACGATTTTAAGACATTTTCCGCCGTCTTCGGGATGGCGGTAGACCGCGCGGTGCGATCCTTCGGCAATAAATAGGCTGTCGTTTAATTCAATCATGTTCGATGGCTTCCTGATAGACGGATAGGGTGGAATTAATCATTTTTTCCACAGAAAAACGTTGGGCGATATTGGTGCGAAGATCTTTTTTCGGGAGATCATGTTTTTCTATGAGCCGCGCGAGTTCCTTTATATCTCCCTTCTCGAAGAAATATCCATTTTCACCTTCATTAATTATGTCGAGCGGCCCGCCATGCCGAGTGGCGATAACGGGGGTGTTCATGGCCATGGATTCAATAAGTGTTAGGCCAAAACTTTCCGGTTTTTTCGAGCAGGAAACCACCACATCGCTCAAGGCATAAAGCTCCGGCATGGAAGTGCAATTAGATATAAAACGAATATGATTTTGAAGATGCAGCTCTATTACGAGTTGTTGTAGTCGGTTGAAATAGTCCTGTTTATCTGATCTGACATGACCAACAATCAGCCCGCAAATCCTGGGATTAGTTTTTACGACTTCAGCAATAGCGCGGATAAAGGTTTCGTAGTCCTTGAGTTCGGTGATGCGCCCGATGGAGGTAATTACCAATTTTCCATGGAGATCAAACTCGGATTTTAGCGAGTCGATTTGCTGATGATCCAATATTTCGGGGTCGAATCGTTCCAGGGCGATGCCGCAGTGGATGACGCTGATCTTTTCCTCGTTGATCGAATAGTTCTGCTGGATATATTCCTTTATGGGATTGCTGACACAAATTACTTGGTCTCCCTTGGTCATGATCTCGCTGTATTTGCCGACACTGTTAAACCCATGCACGGTGGTGACCCAGGGGAGTTTTTGCTTTTTATTGGCAAACCAAGCCAACCACGCAGGAACGCGACTGTGGGCGTGAATTACAGAGGGGCGGAGGTCAGAGAGCAGAGATCGGAGGGCGCGGGCGCGGAAGGAGAAGGTCAGGGGATTCTTAGAACAGACATTGAGGGTAATGTGGCGTCCACCGTCTTTTTTGATTTGAGGTGCGAGCGTGCCGCCCGCCGAAATAATGGTGGATTGGTGGCCGCGTTTGACGAGTTCGCGATTCAGACTGAGAACAATGGTTTCTACACCACCTTGATTCAGTTCTGGAAGTATTTGAACAATGTGCATGAAAAAGAAGTTTTGAGGATTAAGTGTTAGGTTTTATGGAAGTTGCTGAGAATGGTTTTCCAATCTGAGCAATATGTTCGAGCAGGTCTTTATTTTTAATGTGCGAATAGATCGAAAGGTCGATCATCCAAGGTAGCAGGAGATCATCGAGATCGTTTTCAATTTTAAACTGTACTCCTAAATTGAGATCTTCACCAATCAAGGTTAAGTCAATGTCAGAACCGGGCTTTTGATTTCCTTTTGCTCTGGACCCGTAGAGTATGACTTGATCGATTTTTGAATATTGCGCAAATACTTTACACATTCTTTCAATCACTTGATCTGGAAGTCCGAACTGCATATCACTCATCATCTTTTAATTGGTTTAAACGCTTTTTCAGTTGAATGAATTCCTGTGTATATTGATCCCGAATAGCTGCCGCAATTTTTTCTGTGGTTTCTGCCTCATACGTATGGGAGGTAAGATTGCGACTTTTAATCATGTCCATCCAGATTTCTCCGTCATTAATAAGACCCAGTTGAAACGCCTGCCGTGTCGCATCTTTTGATCCGTAAATAGTAGCATTTCCCCTGCTTTCAAGTAGGTCTTTCAATGTTTTCCATGCCAATTCATGCGTAAATTCAAAGCATTGAATGAGTCCCTGTTTTTCCAGATCGGATAGAGGACGTTCCGTTTCCAGTTTCAGAGCGTCTGTTAATCTCCGCAACGCCTTTGAATAGTTCGAGAATCGTTGTACCCATCGAATATCAGATATCGACATTGGTCTCTCCATTTGTTTTTTCAGAAAACTGCATATCATAGAAATATTTGTATTTTCCGCCTTTTTCGAGCAGTTCGGCGTGGGTGCCTTGTTCCACGATTTGTCCTTTATCCATAACGATGATGGCGTCGGAGTGAGTGATGGTGGAGAGGCGGTGGGCAATCACGAATACGGTGCGATCTTTCATGAGTTCATTGAGCGCTCCCTGAACGAGTCGCTCGCTTTCGTTGTCGAGGGCGCTCGTGGCTTCATCGAGGATGAGGATCGGCGGATTTCGGAGTAGGGCGCGGGCGATGGCAATGCGCTGAGCCATGCCGCCGGAGAGGAGCGCGCCTCTTTCGCCGATAACGGTGTCGTAGCCATTTTCCATTTCCGTAATAAATTGATGGGCGTTGGCGCGTTTGGCCGCGGCTTCGATCTGTTCGCGAGTGGCATCGCTAGATCCATAGGAAATGTTTTCCGCAACGCTTCGGTTGAAGAGGATGGTTTGCTGGGTAACGATGCCGATCTGTTTGCGTAGGGAGTGCAAGGTGTAGTCACGGATATCCTTTCCGTTCAGTAGAATAGCCCCTTCGGTGGCATCGAAGAAGCGGGGGATGAGATTGACGAGGGTTGTTTTCCCCGCTCCGGAACTGCCAATAAAGGCGATACATTTTCCGCTGGCCACATCGAAGTTGATTTGATCGAGCACCTGTTTCCCGGAGTCATACGCAAAGGAGACGTTTTGAAAGGAAATATTTTTAACGGAACCTTCGAAGGGGACGGATCCCGGACGATCTTGGATGGTGTTTGTGGTGTTTAAGATTTCAAAGATACGCTCGACGCTGGGGCGGGTTTTGCTAACGCGCATATGGAGCTGGCTTAGTTTCTTTGCAGGTTTGTACATGTTGACCATGGCGGCGCCAAAGGTGACGAGCACGGCAAGGGAGAGATCGTTCATGTAGGCGTAAACCACAATGCCGGCCAGTCCAATGGACGAGACGCCTGTCATGAGCGGTTCATTGAGGGATCGTCCGCGGGCTTGGCGCATGGTCATTTTAAAGATAGTGCGGTTGAAGCGATTGAAGCGGGTGTTTTCTTCCTCTTCCATTTGGAAGGCTTTCACGACGATGGCTCCACCAATGGACTCCTGCACCACGGAGAGCATATCGCCCACGCCCTCTTGTCTTTTTTTTGCGGCCTTGCGAATACGTTTCCCGATGAGGGCAACCGGGGCAATGCAGATAGGAAAAACAACGAGAGCCATAACGGAGAGTTGCCAATTGGTCCATACCATGATGGCAACACAACCCATCAGAGTGAAGGGAGAGCGGATGGCGTCTGAAATGGCATTAGAGACGAGGGAGGTAAGAGCGCCGGTGTCGCTGGTGATACGAGTGATGAGTTCGCCGGAGCGGCTTTTTGTGAAAAACTGCATGGGGAGGGCATGGATATGTTTGAACAAATCCATCCGTAGGTCGGCCACCACGCGGTTTCCGACCCATTCCACAAAATATTTTCCAATGAAAAATATGATGCCTTGAGCAATGGCAACGATGGGGAGGATGGCAACGGTTTTAATGACTTGATCCAGTGCGATTTTTCCTGATTCGGCATTAGGAAGGGTGGGGATTCCTGCGCTAAGCGTGTCGCCGGAAATCAGCCCTGTTGCCCACCCCAGTGCGGCAATAAGAGCCGACGTGGTGGCTCCATAGAGAACCCCCATGATAATGCCGACCACCAATCGTCCGCGATAGGGCTTGATGTAGGGAATGAGTTGTTTTAGTTGTCCGTTTTTAAGTGAATCTTTTTTCGCTGAAGACATAGGGGGTTCCTTCGTTCAGGGGGTATGTGTGTAGAGAATGGGAGCTCAAGGTGATTCAACCGGACAGGATGATTGGCTTTTTGATTTAGAGATAAACTTTTTATCGAATGTAATAAAACGGTCGCAGTGGACGCTTTCTGCAAGATGTAAGGCATCGGCGAAGTCCATTCCATTTTTGTGCCATTCGAATGCGTTATGGATTTTTACTGCATTATCCACGGTGACGTTCGGAAGGCCGAGGAGGCGAATTAATCCTTGGTAGATCATGGTTCGTGGGTGTTTGTATGCGAAGCGTAACACCCATTCTGTTTCGAGCAGTACGGTGTCAGAAATAAAAATAGTGTCTTTTTTAAAAACGTTGTGAGCTAGGTTGTATTGTTGTTCATCGTCCTGAACCAGAAGTCGTACAACAACATTAGTATCGACTGCTGTCATTGGTACTCCCTTTCTATTCCCGTCCGAATGGCTTTATCCATATCTTCAAGCGAGAGGGGTTTACCATTGTGTTTAAGGAAACCTTTAACGTTATCGAGACTGGTTTCGGGGAATGGAGCTTTGGGTTTAAGAATAATGTTGTCTTTCTGGCTGATTACAATGAATTCCTGTCCCGTTTCCCAGTGATGTCCCACCCTGATAGTTTTTGGGATAATGATTTGACCCTTGCTGGATAGTTTGGTGGATAGCATTACGATTTCCTTTACTTAAGTAAGATAAGGGTAAGCCTGCGGACGATGGCTGTCAATTTAACTTTATGAACT
>JAOZSZ010000146.1 GCA_029939385.1 Pontiella sp.
CGCTCCATTGGCATTTTTAAAGACAAATGCATCGACCCATTGTCCATCCACGGTCTTTCCGAAAGCTTCCTTTACAACACTCATGACTCAATGCTGGTAAATAGAATCTTGCCGCTGTCCTCGTTGGTGATGGTGAATTCTTCCATGTGGAATTGGGCGTCGGAGACGAAGGTGAGGTGGCCTTCGAACTTTTGTTCGAGTTCGACGAGCGCGGCTTCGTCTTCCTTGCGTAGGCGATTGAGCACGGTGGGATTGACGGTGATGCGCATGGTGTGTGCACCGGTTCGATCTTTACGCATGCTTTCGCTGACTCGACGCTGAATCTCAACACTCATGGAGAGCGGCGATTTGACCATGCCGCGGCCGCGGCAGTAGTGGCAGTCGGAGTAGGAGGCGGTGAAGATACTTTCTTCAACGCGCTGCCGAGTCATTTCCAAGAGCCCCAACTGCGAAATTTGCAGGACATTGGTGCGGGCGCGGTCTTTCTTGAGGGCTTCCTTGAGGCAGCGGTAGACGGCGTTTTGGTCGCGCTTGGCACGCATGTCGATGAAGTCGACGATGACGAGGCCGCCGACGTTTCGTAGGCGCAGTTGGCGGGCGACTTCTTCGGCGGATTCGAGGTTCACTTGCAGGATAGATTCGTCCTGCGACTTGCTGCCTTTGTGTCGGCCGGTGTTGACATCAATCGCAATGAGCGCTTCGGTTTCATCGAAGATCAGGTAGGCGCCGGACTTCATCCAGACCTTGCGGCGATAGGCCGATTCAATCTGTTTTTCGACGTCAAAATAATCAAAGATCGGCTCTTCGCCCGCATACATCTGCACCCAGTTACGGGAGCGGCGGGAGAATTTAGAGATCACTTGGCGGGTTTTCTCAAACATTTCGCGGCTATCGATATAGATCCGATCAATGTCTTCGGTGAGATAATCGCGCACGACGCGTTCGGCGAGAAGGGGCTCACTATAGAGCGTGCAGGGTGCGGGCTGATTCTCCATCCCTTCCTCGATATCTTTCCAGATTTCGAACAGGGTGCGGGCGTCCCGCGCAAAGCTAACCTTGCGTGTGCCGGAGCCTGCGGTACGGACAATGAGTCCAATATTTTCGGGAACGGGCAATCGTGAAAGGACTTTCTTGAGGCGGTTGCGTTCTTTGACATCCTCAATTTTACGAGAGATCCCTTTGAGGTGCGTGCCGGGCATCATCACCAAGAAGCGTCCGGGGATACTGAGGTTTGCGGTAACGCGGGGCCCTTTGGTACCAATTGCATCTTTGGTGACTTGGACAATAATCTCGGAACCTACGGGGAAGATTTTTTGCATTTCACCGGGTTTATATTTTTTACGACGGCGGGTAGAGTTTCTGGCTCGGACCCCTTCTTCGCGCTCCAATCGAGCGGCATCTTCGGGGATCATATCCCAGTAGTGAATGAAGGCATTCTTCTTGAGCCCCACATCCACAAAAGCGGCTTGCAGGCCGTCTTCCAAATTTTGGATCTTGCCCTTAAAGATACTTCCAACGATGCGGTTATCTTCTTTGCGCTCAATGTGGAAATTATCCAAGCGCCCATCTTCCAGCACGGCAACACGCGTTTCGAGAGGCTCGATATTAATCAAAATCTCTTTTTTCTCGCGCTTTTGCCCGCTCATATTTTTTAGTTTTTTAAACATAATTTTTCTCCTTATCTAATCCTTCGGCGCAGGTACACACTTTGTACCAGGCCCAGTGCGATCATGGTACTCACCATGAACGAGCCGCCGTAGCTCATGAGAGGTAACGGCAGTCCCGTGATCGGCAGAATGCCAATCGTCATCGCAATATTCACAAACACATGGCAGAACACCATGACGCTAATTCCTAGCACCATGAGCCGCCCAAACTCGTCACGAGACCTCAGCGAGGCCCGCATACATCTTCCTAACAATACGGTGTAGAGCAGAATAAAAAATATTCCGCCCAGAAACCCGGTCTCCTCTGCAATCACGCAGAAGATAAAATCGGTTGGCGCAACGGTTCGGGGCAGAAACCCCAAAATATTTTGCGTCCCTTTTAAATAGCCCTTTCCCTGCACTCCGCCAGAGCCTACTGCAATCTGCGATTGCAACTTGTTCCAGCCCGCATCCGCAAGGTCATGATCCTTTGTAAGGAACACTTTAATGCGCCCCTTTTGATAGTCCTCCAAAAACGGCATATGTGGTAAAGAGCCCCCTCGTCCAGCTACTTCACCTTCTGCCGGTCTTTCATTTGCAATCCAGAAACAACCGATGGCCGAGATGAGGAGTACGCCGACGATACTCATGAGGAGGAGCTTCCGCTTCACCCCCATATAAAGCATGATGGCCAATGAAATGGGCACCAGCATGAGCGATGTACTCAAATCGGGCTCCGAGGCAATCAGGAAAAAGGGAAGGCCCACAATGGCAGCACAACCGAAAAAGGTTTTCCAATCGTCCACGTCGCGCCCGGGAGCGGAGAGATATGCGGAAAGGGTAACCACCACGGCAAGCTTTCCCAGCTCTGACGGCTGAAGCGTAAACCCCGGAAGCGGAATCCAGCGGTGCGCTCCATTCACTTTGGGGAAGATGAAAACTAATAATAAGAGAAAGACGGCTCCGCCATAGATCCACCAGGAAAATGTGGCGAGTTGTTTATAGTCAAACCAAACCACTACCGCGTAGGCGCATAGCCCCATTCCGGCGAAAACCAACTGCTTTATCCAGTTGGAGCCAAAAACATCGTCCGACTTAAATTGTGCACTATAGATGAATACCGCGCTCAACCCGATGAGGATCAGGATGGTACTCAGCATGGTCCAATCGAGCCGCTTGAGAGAGATTCCGTTCATTACCCCTCCTCCTTCGCCAGCGTTCCGTCGTATTCAAAAATCTTTTGATAGAGCGCACTTAGGCGCGGTCCAATTGTACTGCCTCCGGATACGCCGTCCTCCACAAGCATGGCCACGGCATAACGCGGCGAATCAAATGGCGCATAGGAAATCATCCACGTATGCACCCGGGTCACCACTTCACCATCCACCTTTTTGCGGTACTGGGCGGACCCTGTTTTTCCCGCAATCTCAATCCCCGGAACCCGTGCCTTTTTCGCCGTCCCGTCCTCGTCCATCACCACGTCATACATCCCCCCGCGCACCAACTCCAAGGCCTCGATAGAGACATCAATACGGCGGATGGCCCAGGTCGGGTTTGTATGATATTTCTTCTCGGGAGAGGTTCTCCATTTTTGCACAAGCCGCGGCCGATAAAGGGTGCCGCCATTCGCAAGGGTTGCCACCACCATGGCCATTTGTAATGGACTCGCCGTAAGGGCTCCTTGCCCGATCGACATGTTGCACAAATCAATCGTGTTGCGGGATTTTGAGGGGAGATTCCCGTATTTCAACTCCTTCTGCTCCGGCCGCTCTTCCAGGTTCGGGAAAAGCCCTGCGTACTGCCCAATCCCAAATTGTTTCGCCATATTATAGATGGGTTCATAGCCCACCGCTTGCGCCATTTCGAACATATAAACATTGCAGGAATGCATCAATGCCTCTCGAAGATTAATCTCTCCGTGCCCGCCGGATCGCCAGGACCAACACTTCATTTTTCGATTACTCACCACCAGCGAACCGTGGCAAACGTGATTGGTTGCGCCATAGTCCGGCCGCTCTTTCAAGGCTCCGAGGGCTACCACGGGCTTAAAGGTGCTTCCCGGTGGGTATTGCCCGAATACGGCCCGGTGGTACGTCCGCGCGGTCGTATCTTTTAATAGCATTTGCCGATATTTTTTCGATTGCATGTAGGCATTCGGATCGAAGGAGGGCGCGCTTACCATCGCCAACACATCTCCATTATTTGGATCAAGCACCACCACGGCACCACGTACAGGAACGTCTGTTGCTTCGCCATTCTGCCGCATCATCAACGCTTCCGTGGCAAAACGCTGAAGATTTGCGTCGATCGTCAGCTGAAGATCCCCGCCGGGTTGAGGCGGCTTGGCTTGAAGATCGCGATAGTGATAACCCGAAACATCAATCTGAACCAGCTGGCTTCCCGGCTCTCCTTCCAACAAACGGTTATACGTATTTTCTAGCCCCTTTTTCCCCTGAATCCCGCGCAGGTCGAAGTGGATATGTTTCCCCTCCTCCTGCTCCTCTTTCGTGATGGCATCGGCCTCGAGCGTGAACCCAATCAAATGCGCAAAGGTTTCGCTTTCAGGATAATAGCGGTCGGCCTGACAAAAAATATCAGTCCCCACCAATCCAGAGCAGGAGTCGGCCCAGCGCGCCATCGTCCATTCATTAATATTTTCCCACGCCAGCAATGGAAGCGGGCGGCGAGCATAGATGTGGTCCTTAATATTCCGAAAACCGATCTGCTTCTTAATACCAATCCGCTCGGATATTTCATAGATCAGCTCCAGCGTATTGGCCGCGGTGGTGGTGCTACGTTTCACAAGATCGGCCGTATGCAACACAATGGAGCGCCCCTCCACCGGCTTACCCAAATCCAGCCCCGCGATTTTCTTTCTCCTGCGCGACCCTTTTGGA
>JAOZSZ010000331.1 GCA_029939385.1 Pontiella sp.
AGAACCCCTTGCAACCTCGGAGGATGCATTATGAAGAAAATAGCAACCCTCCTTATATTGCTGAATCTCTCCACCTTCGCGCAGGCCGAGGCGATAGCTCAGAGTGGCACACCGGCGCGGCTTGAAGCGATTAATGGGAAACAAATTAAGGTCTTCCTCCAATCGCTTGAAGACGGCAATCTCACCTTCGCACCCTTTAAATCTACGAAGAGTATGACGGTCAGCGTCGATAAAATCAGCAGCCTTGAATTTTACCCGAAGTATGATGCCGAAGCCTGCGAAGCGGCCTTCAATCAAGGCGACTATACCGCCGTTCTCGGCATCCTCGATCCGCTGCTCGAGCCCTTCGCCGCCTATATGCCGATTGAAAACAATCTTCAGTCTGCTTTCGTGATGCAGATGAAGGCTCAATTTAGCCTGGGGGAAAATTTAAAGGTCCAGAAATCTGCGGATCTCCTACTTGCCACCCAACTCGATTCCGGACTGGCGATACAGGGACAGGTATATAAGGCGCTGTCCGCCCTTGCCGAAGGCGACATACCGGCCGCCGAAACCCTGAGCGATGAGCTGGAAAATGCAGCCGCGAAGCTTTACCTGCAAGCCTGCATTCAGCGCTCGCAAGGTCAGTTTAAAGGTGCAATGGACTCGGTCGTTAGCATTATTTCTGAATATGGGAATGAGGTGGAATGGTTGGGTCCAAGCGAACTGCTCAGTGCACATCTTTATCTCGATTTAGCCATGACCAATTCGGCGCTCAACACCGCTCGGCAGGTTAAAAATATCTATGCCGGAACACATATTTCTGCCGATGCCGGAGCGCTTTATGAACAACTGAAACCCGTGGATTAACGGGATGAATTTGGATATAAAAAATACGTAGTAAGCAATACGAAGGATAACCAGAGGAAAAGAATATGAAAAAGACACTTTTAACGATGACCGTACTGCTCATGGCCGTAGGCGCCGCCTTCGGTCAGGGCGAAGCCGCCGCCGATGCCGTTCAGAAAACCAACTTGCTTCAATTGATCAAAACGGGGGGTTGGGCCATGTGGCCACTCGGCGGTTTTTCGTTCTTTATGGTGGCACTGATTATTCAGAACTTTGTTTCGCTACGGGCCAAAACCCTGCTACATACCGAAATGATGCCGGAGCTCATCCAGATGATGCTCAACAAAAAATGCAAGACCGCGCTCATCTACTGCCGCAAAAATCCCTCCATGTTCGCTAATACCTTTGGTGCTGGACTCGAACGCTGCCTCGACGGCGAAGAGGAGATTAACTTCCCTAAGGTACTCTCCTCGGTGGAGGAAGCTTCGGTGGAGCAAATGTCCAAGCTCATGAAGCCGATCGACTATCTCTC
>JAOZSZ010000147.1:0-3151 GCA_029939385.1 Pontiella sp.
TCGGGAACGGAAAACCGCATCTCCGTCGAGCGCCGCCGCTACAACGAGGCCGTTGCTTCCTACAATAAATATATCCGTAAATATCCCGGATCAATACTTGCCGGAATGAAGGGCTTCGAGCGAAAAACCCCGTTCACGTCCGCCCCCGAAGCGGCCGCCGCGCCGGTAGTGGCATTTTAACAAGAGCCCTTCTTTGGGTTGAGTCTGCAGTGCATTCGTGCAATTCTGCGTGCCGGTTTAAACAGGAATAATTTTATGACCCTACAGTGGATTTCAATACTTATCGGAGCCTTGGCGACGGCGGGCGGGCTTATCGGGATCTTGCGGCCGGATCTCGTCAAAAAACAGATTGAACTTTTCCCCCGAAGCGTGGCCCCAGCATGGATCTTTATGGCGCTCTGTTGTTGGCTTGGAACAAAGGAAGCACTGGGCATGAATATGGGTTTTCTTGATGCCTATAAGAAATATATTTACGTGCTCTCTCCGGCGGTCTTTGTGGCCAGTGTGGTCTATATGAAGGAGCTACTTGCTCCCCGAGCGTTGGGAGGGTTTTTGCTTCTTATTGCGATCCCCATTTTACAGATTGCCCGATGGCATGAGTCGTCGTTACGGATCGTTATTGTGGCGTTGGCTTACCTCTGGATTATCTATGGCCTCGTGTTGTTATTATCGCCGTGGTATTTCCGAAAGATCTCGGGTTGGTTCCTCAAAAATAATTCACGGTTTCGTACCCTTCTCATTGTCAAAACTGCGCTAGGGATTGGATTGCTACTGCTCGGTATTTTTGTCTATTAATTACCTTTCGTTATGACCAACGAACAGCTCCAAGCCGTCCGCCGGCACTTCATTCAATACGCAAACGGGTATATTGCTCGGGCGGGTGCCATGCGGCAGATGATGGAGCTTAAGCGCGAACACTGCGCCGCCGTGGCTCGGAACTGTCGGGCGCTAGCGACTTCGAGCGGGTGGGGAAAAGAAGAGATCAATACGGCCGAAGCACTGGGCTTCCTCCACGATGTGGGGCGCTTCCCGCAGCTTGAGGAATACAAAACCTTTCGCGATGATGAATCGATAAATCATGGTGAACGCGGGTGGCAGGCCCTTCGTGAAAGTGAATTACTTACGGAGGTGGACGCCGAGTTACGAGAAATCATTCTCAATGGCGTGCGGTATCATAATGCGCACACCATCCCAGACGATCTCCCTCCTTCGCACGATCGCTGGCTCAAGCTCATTCGGGATGCCGACCGGCTTGATATTTATCGAGTGGTGCTGGATGCATTTAAAAATGATCAATTGGAGGAGCACCCCGAAATTGTGCTGAATCTATCGCTCGAAGGGGATCCTTGTCCGGAGCTGATCGAAACCATTCGGCAAAAGATTCCGCCCTCCTATTCAACCTTAAAATGTGCCGCCGACTTTTTGTTGCTCATCCTTTCGTGGAGCTATCAAATGAACTATCCCGCCGCGCTTAAGATCATGCGGGAGCGGAAGATTATCGATCAATTTTCAGAATACCTTCCCGTCGAACAGGCCGCCGTTGGAGAGGTGCTTTCCGAGCTCCGGAAGGAAATAGAAAAAAGCTAGGCAAACAGCCCCGACATAAGGTCGGTGCCCATTTCGTCGAGGCCCTTCATTTGCTTGCTGGATTCCAGCAAGTCAGAAAGAGAGAGGAGTTCTTCGAGTAGAATCATGCGGGCAATATGCTGATTGGCCGAGGGAACGTGGATGATCAACTGGGTGCCATCTTCAATAAGCGTGAAGGCAATGTCGTCCTTGAGCACGCGGTAGGTCGGCTTATCAGTATGC
Source organism: Pontiella sp. (assembly GCA_029939385.1). GTDB lineage: Bacteria > Verrucomicrobiota > Kiritimatiellia > Kiritimatiellales > Pontiellaceae > Pontiella. The sequence goes on from JAOZSZ010000147.1 coordinate 1,810, forward strand.
AGCGTGTGAACAAAAAATTCCTCATCCTGTAATGCGCGGACAAAGCGATGGAGTAAGAATTCGGTAATATCGCGCGACGGAAACTCAAGCATGATCGTTTCAACGTCTTCGCTTCCGCCTTCCAGCTCCTTCCGGAGGCCGGACCCGCCCTCAAACGACTTCACCAGCAACGGTGGCGCAAGCATGGTGGTAATGATGGTCATCATGATAGAGACACCAAAGATTCCCTGATCAATAATCCCGCTGGCCAATCCAATCCCTGCAATGATCAACGCCACTTCGCCGCGCGGCAGCATCCCGAGGCCAATGCGTAACGAGCCGCGCAGGTTAAACTTCATGAGAAATGCGGGAAGGCCGCAACCAACCACTTTGGAGAAAATCGCAAGCAACGAATAGGCCGTGCCAAATATTAATACGGGCTTCATGACCGAAAAATCGACCATCATTCCCATGACGCAAAAGAAGATCGGAACGAGAAGGTTATAAGCGCCTTGCAGGTGCTGTTCAATTTCGTGGGCGAGGTCAGTGCGGGAGAGTGCCAGCCCCATAATGTAAGCACCAATAATCATGGCCAGCCCGGCCATTTCAGCAAGACCTGCAAGAAGAAGAGCCAACCCAAAACAGATCGCAACGATAATTTCGGTGGATTTAAATTTCTTGATCGCCGCCGTAATCTTGCGGGCAAAAATGAGCCCGAGCGAGGTGACCACCACAAAGAAGCCGATCGCTTTGGCGGCAATGATTCCGATGCCACCCCAGTTGACTTCCCCGCCGTCCATGCTGACCTTGGCCATGCCCATAACAATGGCGAGGGTGACGATACCGAAGACGTCGTCGAAGACGGCGCCGGCCAAGATGGTAACGCCCTCGGGCGAGGACATCTTCTGTTTTTCCGCTAGAATACGCGCGGTGATCCCCACCGATGTGGCCACAGAAATCACACCCAGAAAGAGCGCGGCGGGATCCATAAAGGAGTTAATCTCGTTGCCTGGCCACACAACGGCAAGGCCCGCGCCCAGTATAAATGCGGAAACCAATCCGCCGAGCCCTACAAATGAGCCGACGACGGAATAGCGAAGGAAGGCCGCAATGTCCGTTTCGAGACCCGCTAAAAATAATAGAATAATCGAGGCCAGTGTCGCGATGCCATAGAGCTCGGTCGAGGCCGCGAAGCCGGCGTTTTCTGCAAAGAGGATTCCCAGGCTGGGAAGGATAATTTTTCCGCCGAGCGCGTAGGGACCGATGAGCATCCCGGAGGCCAGCTCGCCCAGCACAGAGGGCATTTTTAGAAATCGTTGAAACAGGTAGCCACCAATCTTGGCAACAATAATGATGACGGCCA
>JAOZSZ010000147.1:3251-4465 GCA_029939385.1 Pontiella sp.
CCCCGCTTTATGAAGACCAACGGCCGCAATGAGCGACTTTACTGCATTGGTTTTTCCGTGGGGAATAGCAACTCCGTTTTGCATCCCCGTCGACATCTTGGCCTCGCGATCAAGAAGGGCCTGAAGCACCGCCTCGCGATCATTGATTTTTCCGGCCGCCAGTAGGCGGTCGACCATTTCTTCAATAATACCTTGTTTGGTATCGGCCTTAAGATCGACCCATATGGCATCTGGCGAGAGTACTTTTTTTAAATTCATTTTCTTGCCCGTCCTTTTTTTGACGAATGAAAGGAGCGCATTGTGGGAATATTCGGAGAGAGGTCAACCGTTTTCTCTTTTATTGATAAAAGGCATTGGCGGTAAATTCCTTCTCTTTTTAATTTCCCTCTAAACCTATTTTTTGAAGGGCTGGATGGATTCAATTCCGGCAAGTCGGAATCTAGAAGGAAAGGAAGAGCGGGCGACCTTGGGTGTAAGATGTTCCTTGTCGAGGATAAAAATTACGCATCACCCCTGTGACTATTGGTTTTTAGTGTATTTTCCTATTGCGTTAATTCCTGCGATCCCCTAAAAGTTTTTCATTGCTGAAGCCGATATGGAGTCGGACAGTACTTGTTGGAACTAATCAGGAAACACGAGGAGAATATACAATGGCAAAACCCATGACTAAATCGCAAATCATCGCAACCGTAGCAGAAAAAGCTGACATCTCTAAAGCTCAAGCGAAAGATGCTTTGGAAGGCCTTGCAGAACTCGCATATGCAGGTGCAGCGGATGGGTTCACTATTCCTGGAATCGGCAAGCTGGTTATCGTTGATCGTGCCGCTCGTATGGGCCGTAACCCTGCAACAGGCGAAACTATTCAAATCGCTGCAAAACGCGTTCTTAAATTCCGTATCGCGAAAGCAGCTAAAGACGCTGTACTTTAATTTATATTAATTACAGCATTCGCCGTCCCGAGAAATCGGGGCGGTTCTTTTTTCTTTTGCTATGAAAACATCATTTAAATGGATCTATCTTTTCGCGACCGCCACCTTGCTCTCTCTTTGCGGTTGCGCCTCTACAGACGATTACCACGACAAAAAAGAATATTCTGATATGCCGTGGAATACTCCGCAGCAATGGGAAGGTTCTCGTCAGATTCCAGGGATGTCGCCGGGATATTAATCGCCCTGATTCGAGCAGAATAAAGCCCGCCAAATCGCGGGCTTTTT
>JAOZSZ010000009.1 GCA_029939385.1 Pontiella sp.
CGATGCGGTTTAACTTACGACCATGAATTGAATGATGTCGTCTGGATGCTGGGGGCTGGGCGCTGCTTGATCCTGAATCTTCGTTTCCTTCGTTATCTCTGTGTGGAAATTTTCTACACAGAGGAAAGGAAGTAAGCAAGGGGATGTGGGGCTTGTGTGGCTATTCGTGCGGGGGCGCGCTCGGCGATCACGCCCTACCGGTTTAAACTAATGGGGATGAACATGACTTGAGTTCATGATTTAAAAAAGATTACGGTTCTACTCTATCATTCAATCGAGTATCGGTAGCGGTCAATGACTATGGAAACGATTCAGTTTGGCACACTTAACTATATGGTTTTGGGATTCTACCTCGCGGGAATGATGGGCATTGGTCTGTATTTTGCGCGGCGGCAGGAGAGCGCTGAACAGTTTTTCTTAGGCGGGCGTAAGCTCCCCTGGTTGGCAGTGGCGATGAGTATGTATGCTTCACTGACTAGCGCAGTGACCTTTCTCGGGCTCCCCGGCACGGCCTATTCTGAAAATATTGCCCTCATTATCGTTTGCGTTATAAGCCCGATCGTTGCGCCTTTTATTCTGATTCTATTCTATCCGATCTATCACCGGCTCCAAGTCACTACCTCCTATGAATATATTGAAAAACGGTTTGGACCAACGGCTCGTTACGGTGTCGCGGGGCTTTTCGTGCTTGCGCGCCTCGGCTGGCTTGGAACGGTGGTCTATGCCCCGTCAATGGCGATGTCGATCGTTACGGGAATTCCACTTTGGAGCTGTATTTGCATGATGGGACTGCTCGCCACGGTCTATACCGCCCTCGGCGGCCTTGCCGCCGTAGTTTGGACCGATGTTGTTCAATTTATTATTCTCATCGGCGGCGCAATCTGGGTGGCGGCCAGCTTGATTCATGGCGTTGATGGAGGAATGGAGACCATCATGACCCTCGCGCGGGAGACGGGGCGATTGCATATTGTCGACTGGAAGCTTAACTTATTTACCATGTCGGGGCCGATTGTTGCCATATCCTTCTTCTTTCAGCTGATGCAGGACTATGGCACCGACCAAGTAACCGTCCAGCGCCTCATGGCCACCGGTTCGCTGCGTAACACTATTAAATCGGTCACCTTTAATGCCTGCACCGATTTCTTCTTCATTGGCCTATTACTCTTCATCGGCCTCGGGCTATTCGCTTTTTTCCAAACCTTAACCCTGCCCGAAAACATGACGAGCGATCAGGTGATGCCCTACTACATTATTCACTATCTACCGCAGGGCATCTCTGGGCTCATCATCACGGCGGTCTTTGCCGCCGCCATGTCGAGTATGGATTCTGGCATTAACTCAATTGCGACGGTCATCCTGAATGACTTCGCAAAATCCGTAAAAAATAAAGTTCGGACCGCACGAATCCTGACTATTGGCCTGGGGATCTTTGCAACCGCGCTCGCTTTTTATGTTTCCACCTTGGGGGGCATCATTAAGGCGTTTGCCTCTTTTATGAGTCTTTTCAGCGCACCGGTGCTTGCTCTCTTCCTGCTGGGTGTACTCACACGGCGCGGCAACTTTCAGGGATGGCTCGTCGGGCTTGCCGCCTCGGTTCCCGCGACACTCTGGTTGCAAAAGGTTATCGAAGCCCACTGGATTTACTATTTCCCCTTTTCTTTCGCTGTCTCCTTCTTGGTCGCGTTAATCGCCAGTCGCTTCTTTAAGGTGGAGCCTCAATCCTAGATGATTCATCGTCTGCAATCTGGAAAGGATTGACCTGCTTTAGCGAAATCCTCATTATCTTTTTCCATTATGAAACAAGAAAAAACAACCGTTGTTGAACATCACAATTTCCAAGGCGACTACCGTATTCTACGACTGGCCGCCCCCGAAGTTGGCCCATTAGTAAAGCCAGGGCAGTTCCTCGAACTATTAATCCCACAACTGGACGACCGAATTTTGCGCCGCCCATTTAGTATCTATAAGGCCGACGCGGAGGGCGTTTCAATTCTTTATAAGCCGGTCGGCCGAGGAACCCAGGCTATGATTCCGCTTAACGAGGGCGACCCCGTCGATATTATCGGATCGCTCGGCAACGGATTCCCCGAACTTGGCGCGGGAAAGATCCCGGTCCTCGTGGCTGGGGGATACGGGAATGCGGCACTTTACTTAAAAGCAAAAGAGCTGAAAACGAAGGGAATCGCATTTTTTGGTGGTCGAACGGCTCAGGATATTTTATGCGTCGAGGAATTTAAGAAACTGGGCTGGGAGGTGCGCCCCACCACGGACGATGGATCGCTCGGAACGAAGGGGCTAGTGACGGCGGCGTTCGACCCCTGGATGCAAGAGCAAGAAGCGGAAAAGCTCGAACTTTTTGTCTGCGGCCCCAACCCAATGCTCAAAGCCATGGGCGACCGCGCGATAGAGCACGGTTTCACGGCGTGGCTTTCGATGGATAAAAATATGGCCTGCGGCGTGGGCGCCTGCCTGACGTGCGTGATTAAACGAAAAACAGAAGATGGGGGTTGGGAATGGGCGCGCTGTTGTAAGGACGGCCCCATCTTCGAGTCGCGCGAAATCCTTTGGGAAGAATAGGGTTACTGAATATGAGTGTTGATTTGAGTATTAAAATTGGGTCGATGGAGATGAAGAATCCGGTGACGGTGGCGTCGGGGACCTTCGGCTATGGACCAGAATATGCGGAGCTGGTTGACCTCAATCGACTCGGCGCAATTACCGTGAAAGGGATCGGCCCGGAGGAACATGTTGGAAATTCGACTCCTCGGACGTTCGAAACGCGCGGCGGCATGCTGAATGCAATTGGCCTGCCTGGGCCGGGGGCTCAGGGCTTTATCGATAAATATGTCCCCTTCCTCTCTCAATACAATGTTCCGGTGATTGTGAATATCTGGGGCAAAAGCATGGAAGATTATGGCAAAGTGGTAGAAATTCTCGATGCCGTGGATACGGTTTCGGCCTACGAGATTAATCTCTCCTGCCCCAATGTGAAGGAAGGCGGCTCGGCCTTCGGAACGGATACGGATTCCTTTTCGCGCGTGATCGAGCTGGTGCGCGGTAAGACCCAAAAGCCGATTATCCCGAAGCTGGCGCCGAATGTTTCGGATATTGGGGTCTTCGCAAAAGCCGCAGAAAACTCGGGCGCGGATGCGATTTCAATTATGAATTCCTACCCCGCTATGGCCATCAATATTGAAACCCTCGAACCGGAACTAGCCAATCGAACGGGCGGGCTGAGTGGCCCCCCGATCAAACCGATTGCCATTAAACTCGTATGGGATGCCGCGAAAGCCACCACACTGCCCATCATTGGAATGGGCGGCATTTATGAGCCAGAGGATGCCATCGAGTTCATGATTGCGGGAGCAACCGCCGTGGCAGTGGGCACGGCTAACTTTACCGATCCATCAACCATTAATCGTGTGATTGACGGCATCGAAACCTATCTCTCTCAGAAGGGCTATCGCTCGGCGAGTGAGTTAGTCGGCACGGTGAAGGCATGACTAAACCCCAGTTCAATGGTGTGATTGGCCTAGGGGTCGTCTTTCTGGCACTCACCCTTTGGCTCTCTTTTTTTCAACCGTTCATTCCCGATGCGGTCTATACGGCAATCCCTTCTCAAGCAACCTTTACACATAAAGCAAACCATCTAGAAGAGTTGCTCCAAAGCCCCGTATGCAGCCAACTCGACAAAGCACTCGGGGCAGGAAATTCACTGCAGGATCTACTCGCATCTTCAACCTGGAAAAATCTAGCCGCTCCCTCGGAAATTGTAGTCGCCGATATCCCGTTTCGATATGCCGGACAAAATAAGGCCTGGGCCGCCGTGTGCTGGGTAGGCTGGCGGAGTCCTTGGTTACGCTGGAGATTGGAACACACACGCGCCGATGGGTTTTCTTTTCTCGGGAAACATTCCGCTTGGCCGGTCTGGAAATATGAGAGGCTCGACGTGGCGCGGGGAGCCAGTTTTACCTTTGCCCTAACAGACAATCTATTCATAGCTTGTTTATCAGAGGACCCTACCGATATTCTCCTGCTTTTAGATACTTATGACCAACGAATCCCCGCCATCAACGCTGAAAAAACAAGGAATACCCCATAATGAAGCCCCTACGAAACCTATCAATCATCGGACTCTCTTGTTTCGTATTATCGGGTTGCATAACGAATAAAGCGGCCGACGAAGTCGTTATGCCGAAAATGCAACAAAACACCTATCTCTCGCATGCCAAGCCTCCGCAACAGTTTGGTTTCTCCATATATTCTACCGAGGACGGTATGGCTTATTCAGGAAGCTGCCGCCTGCATCCTAACCATTTAGTCTCCGCAAAATTGAGCCGAGGCAATATTCCTGTCATTAACATACGCGGAAAATCAAAACGGAATAAAATGAATGTTTTGATTGATTTCAGCTCGCCAACTTCTTGGCTAGAATTTTCAACCTCACAAAAATTTGGGGCTCAGTTTATGGGGAAAGATAGTCATGTGATTCCTTATCGAGGGAGTTATAACACCGGCGGTGTTGATGCCTATGCCGGAGTGATCGCTCAACTCCGAATCGATACTCTCTTTATGGAAAATATTCCCTTTCAGATTCGAATGGCACAAGGCTCACTCGGTCCACTGGCACGAGGCATCAAAAGCCCTTCAATTGATGCCATATTGGGCTACGATAACCTCAGAAATTTTGAATATATTCAGATTAATCTAATACGAAATACGATCCTCTTTTCCTCAACGACCCCCTACATCCCCCACTCAGAATTACTTGTGGCCACCGCCAACATGGTCAACAGCCACGGTCATGGTTTAGCGATTAAAGGCCACGTAGATGGTGTAACCACACCGGTGATCCTCGATCTCGCGGGAGATTATTATTTTGCGCGCGGTGATGTGAAAGTGAGCGTCACCAAGGAGCTTGATCTAAATTATTTATCTTTCGATCATGTTCCGACTCTGATCCTTCCCGTTCATAACGTTCCGCCTAGAGTTGGCCGCAAGTTACTGGCTCCGTATATCATCACCATCTGCAGCAAGAAGGGCGTGGTTTATTTTGAGGAACTTCAAAAAAACTACTAAGACACCTCGCCTGTTATCTAAATTATTTTACTTTTTCTAATAGGAAAAAGCCTCTTTTTATTAGGAAATATAGCTTTTTCAAAGAAACTCCTAAAAAAGTTCATAATTTGGGTAACACTTGGCCGCCTGCCTTCGTATTCATTAACGAACCCAATCAACACCTAGTTTAAGAAGAAGCACACGCAACCATTTAAGTGAACCCAAATATACCGGTTGCTCACTTCAACACTCTGAGAAAACCCCGCCACCCAGCGGGGTTTTCTTTTTGCCCCTGTTTGACAAAAACTAACCTGAACGGTAGGTTCCGCCCCCTATGAAATTTTCAGAACTATCCTTGAGTGCCCCCATTTTGCAAGCGGTCGAAGAGGCGGGCTATACCCAGCCAACCCCCATTCAGGCCGAAGCCATCCCCGCGATCCTTTCCGGTCGCGATGTTCTCGGCTGCGCCCGTACCGGCACCGGGAAAACGGCCGCATTCGCACTCCCTCTCATTCAACGATTAGAGGATTCTTGGACGGCCGCACGCGAAATCAGAGTTCGCTCATTAATTCTATCTCCAACTCGCGAACTCGCGATTCAACTCTATAAAAACATTAATATGTTCGCACAACATACCGAACTAGCCACTTTACTGGTACACGGCGGCGTCGGGTTTGACAATCAAGTCGATATCTTGCGCGGTGGCATTGATATTCTCGTTGCCACCCCGGGACGGATGCTTGATCTGATTGCCCGGAAATCACTTCGACTCGACCAAGTCGAAATCTTTGTGGTCGATGAAGCTGATCGCATGCTCGATATGGGGTTTTCTCCCGACATTCGAAAAGTTGCCAAAATGCTTCCGCAATCTCGGCAAGCGCTCTTCTTTTCTGCCACCATGCCTCAAGACGCACTCAAACTTGCAGGAAGCTTTCTACGCAAACCCCTGCACCTTTCGGTCGATCCCGTTTCTGCTGTCGCCGAAAATATTTCTAAGTCGCTCTACTATGTAGAGAAGAACGATAAGTTTGCCTTGCTCGAATGGATTTTAAAACAACTCAACTATGACCGTGTTCTTGTGTTTTGTCGTACCCGCCGAGGGGCCGATCTTCTTACCGAACGCATGAAGAAGGCGGAGCTCCCTGTTGCGGTACTGCATGGCGATAAAACACAATTGCACCGACAAACCATTCTTGAAGAATTCCGATCCGGCGAAATGCCGGTGCTAATTGCCACCGATCTCGCGGCACGCGGCATCGATATCGAGAACATTTCGCATATCATTAATTTTGATCTTCCGAACGAAGCCGAAACATTTGTGCACCGTATTGGCCGGACCGCCCGCGCCGGAGCATCAGGTTCTGCGTTAAGCTTCTGTGATCCCACAGAAAAATCTTATCTGCGTGAAATTCTCACCCATCTTGGAGAGGATCCCGAGGTCGTGACCGAGCACCCTTTTCACAGCGAACAGACCATGAATTATTCGGGACGCGTGCAATCCAAACACGCCCCCGAGCGGATCGCTATTAGACGGAGTAAAAATAAAGAAAAAACGTGGCGGCTCAGCCCCGGCGAGCGCACGAAGGTTCATACCCCATCCGAGGATACCCTTAAGAAAAATGCGCGCCGAAATCCCAAGAAAAAGAAAACGGATTAAAGGATTATAAAAAGCTCTTTTATCCTGCTTTAAGCCAATACGGCCCGCTGCAATTCATCCAGCTCGCTAATTCCTTTTTCGGCAAGGGTCATCATTTCCATTAGCTCATCCTTACTAAATGGAGCGCCCTCGGCCGTGCCCTGCACTTCAATAATTTTACCGGAAGCGGTCATCACAAAGTTGGCATCCACCTCGGCGGCAGAATCTTCTAAATAACAAAGATCAAGAATTGGAACCTGTTTATAAATCCCAACACTAATCGCCGCAAGGCCTTCGATGATGGGGTCCTCCTTGAGCAACCCCTCTTTCATCAAGCGCTGAATCGCCAACTTTAAAGCAACATAAGCCCCGGTAATCGAAGCCGTACGGGTTCCCCCGTCAGCTTGAATCACATCACAATCGAGATAAATCTGGCGACGCCCTAGTTTTTTTAGATCAACCACTGCACGCAAGGAACGTCCAATCAACCGCTGAATTTCCATCGTGCGCCCACCAATCTTTCCTCGGGTGGCTTCGCGTTGGGTCCGCGATTGAGTTGCCCCGGGAAGCATACTGTATTCTGCCGTTACCCAACCGCCGGGCACTTTTTGAAAACGCATCCACCCGGGAACATTTTCATCCACGCTCGCCGTGCAAATCACGCGCGTATTTCCCATTTCCACCAAAACAGAGCCTTTGGCCGTGGTAATAAAGTCCTTCGTAAATTTCACAGAGCGCATTTCATCGGCCTTTCGACCATCGATTCGCTTATCTGTATTGTTCACTATTGCATCCAAATCGATTCCGCCGCTCAAATTAATTTCTTTTTTCATAATCTGCGCATCGTGGCGAAGAACCCGACCGAATGCAACGGGAAATAACGAGTGAACCCTCCGGAGAACTTTCTCTATGGTCCATTCCCGTTCATACCCAACCTCACGGTCCATTCTTTTCCCCGCATTTGGATTTGACAACCTATAATTTATTGGTAATTTAGCCTGCTTTTGTAGAACGAATAGGGAATTTATAGATGAAACGTACATACAATCCTTCAAAGATTAAACGCGCCCGCAAATGCGGATTTCGTAATCGCATGGCTACCGCAAGTGGACGTGCCCTCCTAAAGCGTCGCCGCCAGAAAGGCCGCAAACGCCTGACGGCTGTATAATTAGGAACCCATCCTATGCCGGAGCCCCATCAGAGGGAGTCGGATTGTTCTATCGACTCAAGCCCGCCATCCCGTGGGCTTGATCGGCGTTTATCAGCCAAACACCGATTGATTCAATCATCTCTTTTCACTGAAACCTTCGCGCAAAAGAAACGCTGGGTTGGCCGTTATATGGTTCTCTGGCGCAGAAGTGGAGAGAATGCTTCTTTACGTCTAGGCGTGATCACCAGCAAAAAGATAAGCTTACGGGCTAACCAACGAAATCGGGCTCGGCGACATCTTCGCGAGGCTTATCGCAATCTTCGCCCCTACTTCTCGGGGGAATTCGATGTCCTATTAATCGGACGACGTAATATTCTCGGCGCCGACTGGAAAGATATTCTTCGCGAAATGCTTAAGCTGGCTCAACGAGCCAAACTTATTTCCGATGAAAACCTAAAAAAGGCAAAAGAAGCCCATGGTATCGGCTAAAAAAAACCTGCCAGCAAAAGGGATAATCCTGCTGATTCGATTCTACCAAAAAGCGGTTAGCCCATGGCTGGGGCAACATTGCCGCTTCCATCCCAGCTGTTCAAACTATTGCATTGATGCCTTGAAACAACATGGTATGGTTTTCGGTCTTTGGCTTGGACTGAAAAGAATTTGCAAATGCCACCCCTTCCATCCGGGCGGATATGATCCTGCTCCCGAACGGAAAAATAAATCTATAAAAAGAGAAAACAGATGAATAAAAAAGATTTGATCCCCGTAATATTGCTCGTTCTAATGATTCCGTTGTGGATGGTTATCGACCAAAAGATTATTGCTCCAAGGTTCCCCGCAAAAACACCCGTAGTGACCGAACAACCTGCACCCAATCTTTCAGAAGAAGGGCTGACTGGAGAGGCTTCGCCGGCGGAGACGTTAGCAGAAAAAGCCATAGAAGTGGTTGAGACTGAAGTTACGGAACCTCAAGCCGAAGAGGTGATCGCATTCCTTGAGAATGAAAAGATTGAATTAGAGCTTACTTCACTGGGCGGCGGCATTAAATGGGCCACGCTCATTGCCAAAAATAAAAAGGGATCGCCCCTCTATCCTGAACGAGATGAAAAGGATAGCCCTCCAGTGGTTCTCGACTTTTCGAACTCCACTGCCCTCGCTTACGACGGTCTTAAAGGCATTGGCTCCTCTGACCCACTTACCGTAAAAACCTCGGCAGATGGAAGGTCCGTTGTCTTTTCAAAAGCATGGAAAGGCGGCACCGCTTTCCAACGTACGCTTACTCTGGGCGATGATTATTTGATCACCATCAACGATCGATTCATTAACTCTAGTCCCGCCCCTTGGAACCTACCCAGCGTCCGCATCCTGACCGGACACATGAGAAACCCGAAAGACATGGTCGCTCAAAAAGGGATCAGTATCCTCGGTGTTGATTCATACACCCCCGAAGGCGGCATTAACTATTGGGGACGAAAACTGCATAAGCTTTATGGAAAAGCAAAGCCCCTTTCCATCGACACCACTCCCGTCGATATGACGGATGTGAAAGTCGATTGGGTCTCCGCCAAAAATAAGTTTTTTACCCAAATCCTGCGGACCGAAGCCCCCCTCGCCACCATGGCTATTCTTTCCTCGCGCGAAACAGAAGGAAAAGGGGTGGTTCCAAAGAATGTCGCCGCGGCATTGGTCTTTGAACCCCAAGTCATTAACGCAGGCTCTCACTACGACATCAACTACAGCTATTTCATCGGGCCAAAAAAATATTCTATTTTGAAAGCCTCCGGCAACCACATGGAAAAGGTGATGGAATTCGAGACGATCGGAGCCTTTTCTTGGATGAACTGGCTGATGGAACCCTCTCGACAATTTCTATTATCCATACTGAACAAATGTTATTCCATTATTCCGAGCTACGGCATTGCAATCATTCTATTGACGTTGCTCATTCGCATCCTATTTTGGCCGCTCACGCACAAGAGCACAGAAAGCATGAAGCGGATGCAACTGATCCAGCCTGAAATCAAAGCGCTCCAAGCGAAGTACAAAGATAGCCCACAAAAACTACAAAAAGAAACGATGCAGCTCTACAAGGAGAAGAAGGTCAACCCCATGGGTGGATGTCTTCCCATGTTTGTGCAAATTCCAGTTTTCATTGCACTCTTCACCGTACTCCGTAATGCCATTGAATTGCGCTATGCGGGGTTTCTATGGATTACGGATCTAAGTACGCCCGAGAACCTCTTTGCCGGCAGCATTCCGTTTATAGGGTCGCTCAACATCCTTCCGTTGCTCATGTCGCTCTCCATGATCTGGCAACAAAAACTTACCCCGCAAGTGGCCTCTACTCCAGAACAGCAACAGCAGCAAAAAATGATGATGTTCATGATGCCAATTATGATGCTGTTCTTTTTCTACAAGATGCCATCGGGGCTCGTACTTTACTGGACCACCAGTAACCTGTTGATGATTTTGCAGACCAGCCTTCGAAACCTGAAAACAGAGAAGACCAAAACATAGAGAGGCGTTATTTCCTCTGATGTGTTTTTCTGAATAAGCAATCTGTAGGATACGACAGAGCTTATTAATGCATCTTTCGTAAATGAGAAGGAAGGATGCGTAACTGATCGCGATATTTGGCCACGGTTCGGCGAGCAATTTTTATCCCCTGCTCCTCTAATAATTTCACGAGCTTGGCATCAGAGTAAGGTTTTTTCTTATCTTCATCGCGAATAATTTCAGCGAGTGCTGCTTTCACACTCTCATTAGAAATGGCGACTCCGCTCGTCGTCATAATACCTGGCTTGAAAAAATATTTCATACTCAGCAACCCCTGAGGGGTCTGCATATATTTGCCCGCGGTAGCCCGACTGATGGTGGTTTCATGCACTTCAAGTAACTCCGCCACCGTCTTCATATTAAGGGGTTTAAGCTTCGAGACTCCGTGATCAAAAAAATCGCGTTGAATCCGTACAATTTCTACAGCAATACGGTAAATCGTGTTCATTCGCTGGTCGATGCTTTGGATAAATTGTTTGGACTTAGTAATCTTCTCTCGAATATAGGTTTTTACCTCTTTTGAGGTATTTGGATCCTTGAGCATTTGTAGATATTTCTGGCTAATAAAAAGCTTCGGATAAGGTTTCTTATTTTGGGTGATGATATATTCGCCCTCTTTCTTCTCTAGAAGAATCTCAGGCGTCACATACTCAATACGCTCTTCGCTAAAATTGCGCCCAGGTTTGGGATCTAACTTGGCAATCGCCCGCGCGAGTTCCTTAACACGATCAGGTGTAATTCCCATCAACCGAGCAATATCCTCAAACTTGTGTCGCCCCAAAAGGTCAAGATGATCAGAAATTAACTGATATTCCTGCGAATCCTCCTTGCCCGCACGCTTAAGCTGAAGAAGCAGGCACTCGCGCAAATCACGTGCACCGACACCAGCAGGATCAAAATCATGAATAATATTAAGAATCTTATCCAAGGTCTCAACGGGAAAGTTAGGCAGAGCAAGCAGATCCTCAACATCAAGAGTCAAATAACCATCGTCATCAATGTTTCCAACTACAATTTCACCAATTTTTCGCTCATACTCGTTCAGGCTAGAAAGATTAAGTTGATCGAGCAATTGATCCTGTAACGAAGCCTCCTCAGAAAGAGAATCCATCATATATTGATATTTTTCTTCTGCATCGCTTCCGCCAACAATCTGCCGACTTTCATAAAAACTATCGCTCAGCTCTTCGCCCAATGCTGCCAATTTATCAAACTCATTATCGAGTTCATCGCGCTCAGCGCGCTCGGCATCCTTCGTCCCCTGTTCAATTTCGATCTGCTCGTCGGCCTGTTCCTGCGTGGCTTCCAGCGTAGGGTTTTCCGAAAGCTCCTGCTTAATCATCTGTTGAAGATCAAGCAAAGGCATTTGTAGAATCTCTAATGATTGAAAAAGATGCGGAGCAAGAGCTTGCTGCAATTTCATTTCTTGACTTAAAACTAATCCGAGATTGGCCATAAAAAAAACCTACTGCTTCCCTCGCATTTTTCAAGCCAAGTCTTGAAGAAAAATGATCTCACCTCTCTATTTTAGAGTTCTCAAATTTAATACTCCGTAAAAAAAGTTTTTATTCCGATCGCTTCCCTTATGATGAGCATCCATTTTTTAGGAGCAGTTCTCAATGAGTTTGGAAGTATGCGTATTGGCTAGCGGAAGTTCAGGAAATTCTATTTATGTCGCCTCGGACAAGACCCGGATATTGATCGATGCCGGCCTAAGCGCAAAGCAGGTGGCCGTGCGGCTCGGCCAAATTGGGGTCATCCCCGAAAGCATCAATGCCATCTGCATTTCCCACGAACACGGTGATCATATTGCAGGGATTCGTGTTTTACAAAAACGACACGGCATTCCCATCTATGCCAACGCCGGAACCCTAAAGGGTATTATGCGCCAGCCTAAATCTGACGAGATTACGGCTAAAGTTTTTCAAACGGGATCTACCTTCGAAATCGGCGACATCAGCATCACCCCCTTCTCCATCCCACACGATGCTTACGAACCCGTCGGCTTTCGCCTTCAAACATTAGATACCGCCGTTGGAATCGTCACCGACCTCGGCATGGCAACCTCGCTTATTCGCGAAAAACTAAAAGGGTGTCACGCGATTATCGTAGAATCAAATCACGATGAAGACCTTTTGCAAGAAGCCCCTCGTCCGTGGCCACTTAAACAACGGATTCGCAGTCGCCAAGGTCATCTCTCTAATACCGATGCCGCACAACTTATTGCCGAATGCGCTACCGATGCACTCGAACACGTTTTCCTTTCGCATCTCAGCTCCGACTGCAACACGCCCGACACCGCTCTACGCACGGTCGCCTCTCAGCTTCGTCTTGATGGCCTTGGACATATCCAACTTGAAATCTCCCACCCCCATAAAATTTCTAGTATTTGGAAAAGAAGCGTCCCCTCGAATGAAGGCCTTGGTCTCGAAGATTTTTAAAAAAAGAGACCCCTATTCAACGCTTAGGATTTCTCCGGGCGAATCCGCACGAAAGGAAAAAGACTCTCCCGACTGCTTATCAAGAAGGGCCAAGCCAACGGGCGACTCAGGAGTAATGACCGTTACCTCACGCCCCTCAATCATGAGATCGATTCCGCCACCACAATGAAGCAGGAAAAAGAGCATCGTCTCGCCGCTCATTTTCACCTCCACCAAAGCCCCCGCACCAATCGCTCGGCCCGTATAATCGGGTGCAACAAAACCACGCAAGTTATGCACTTCCGCGGCCAGGGTTTTAAACTGACTCGCATGACCGCGCGCCAAATAGGAGGCCTCCAGACCACACGTATCCCATTTCGTCTCGGCACGGGTCTCGCTATTGGTTGCGCCTGCAGAAGCACGCTCGTTTGCAGCTAACAGACGGTGCAACTCCTCTTCCAGCTCCACGAGCAAAGCTTTTAAAATCATCGATTTATTCATAGTCCTATTAATCTATCTTTCTAGTAGCCATTTATTCAAGCCCTGCTAAAGGTGAAATTTTTCCCCTCAAACCCCATTGACCAGACTTATCTAAATCCATAAAGTAGTTTCATGAAAAGCTACTATGTATTTTACTTTGCGGTCTCTTCGCTACCCGCACAAGTTCAGCAAACAAAACTTCTTCTTAATCCTCAATGAACTTATGAAAATGACTGCACTTCTATTTCTTGTCGGTGGACTGATCGGCGGCTTTGCCATCGGCCATATTTCAAAATCCACGCCACCACCAGCAGTTCCCTCCTCCGATCTCGAAAAGTCTGTGGCCCCCGAAACTACAAGCCCAAGCCAACCGAGGGAGCAGAAACTTCTACTCCAGGCCATTCACGAACTCGACCTCACCACCACTGAACTCGAAGACGCCCTGCAATACATCCAAAAGCTAGAGCGCAACACCCATCGCTACAACTGGCTTATGGACTACTGGAAGGAAAAGGGATTTGGACAATCCTACCAAATGGGTTTCCTCAGCCACAAACAGTTTAAGCCCAGCGATGATCTAGTCGAATTCTTTGGCTGGGATGAAGAGCAGGTGGAGGAAATGACCCGGATTGGGCAAGTGACCGCGACATCCATCAAAAGCTGGGAAAGTGAACATTCCGTTTGTATTGAGGATTCCGAAGACAAACTGGTTTATGAGATTGCTGCCATTTCCGAAGAAACCATCGGACAATACCTACAATCCATGGAAGATATCCTCGACCCCGACGACATGGAACTTCTTTCCTCCAAGTTAGAAAAGCAGTTTGATGGAGTGCTTCAGGATCGCATCCTCACGATGACCATTGGCTCAGCCCCAGCCCACATGCACTTCATGCAGAACGATGCCGCCGACCAAGAATACATGATGATACAGACGAAACCCAAAGATAATAGATCGCCATTCAGCGGCGGATTTTCCACGTCAATCACGCCCTACACACCGGGAATGCGCGTTCCGCACAGTTGGAACCATGTCTTTCAAATGGAAGAAACATCGGCTTGGAATCCAATCCTCGATTAAGGCGCGGCGACACCGAGAAATCCGTAGCTGAGGCGGGTTTGAAATAGAGGGATGCGAGAGAGAACCAATTGAAGAGTTTCGCGCTCAATATTGGTTAATTTTTTAATATTAAGTTCATCGGAATTCATACTTAATTCGGCGGTTTCCGTAATTTGATTAAGGAAACGCAACTGCCAAAGATAATCAAATACATAAACCATTTCGCGGAAGGCATCTTCCTGTAAAACCTTCATCTCATAGAGTTGCTCCAGTCGCGCCAAGGTTCCGGAAGTGGAGAGACCATGCCGAAGCGCATAAATACGAGCAAAACTTTCAATGGGCTTAATACATTCTTTCAAATTAATAATTCCAGTTCCCCCATGCCGCCGCAAACGCGGGGCCTTGTAGAGTAAACAGTTTTGCGCATAGTGCAGAAAAAATTCAGGGGTTTGCTTCGTACGTTCTTGCACATGATCGCGTAGCTCTTGCACCAACCCCTGATCTCCATGAACACCGTGAAGATCAAAGAAAATATTCATTTCTAAAATGGATTCTGGCGTGGCTTCAAGAATCCATTTTGAAAAACATTTTTTCCATTCCGAGACCGATAAGCACCACTTAGGGTTGGCCGCCATAATCCCTCCAGGACAATAGGGATAGCCCGCCTTGTTCAGCTTGCCGCACACATCGTCGGCCATGGCGA
>JAOZSZ010000148.1 GCA_029939385.1 Pontiella sp.
TCCTTCGATATGATGATGAACAATGACCCCAAAGCTCATCTAAATCTCTACGTTCAGCGGGTCTTCATTAGCAACGAATTCGATAACTTGCTACCGAGCTACCTTCGCTTCGTTAAAGGGGTCGTCGACTCCTCCGACCTACCACTGAATGTGTCGCGCGAAATTTTACAGGAAAACCCCGTCCTCGATAAAATCCGCAACAACCTCACCAGCCGTATTCTAAAAACACTAGCGAGCATGAAAAAGAAGGACTATGCCGAGTTTTTAATCTTTCATGAGAATTTTAGTTCTATCCTCAAGGAAGGCTTGCAGAGCGATTGGGGTAATCGTGAAAAAATTGCAGACTTGCTCCTGTTCGAAACCACCGCCAAAAAGGCCGGCGACAAAACCTGTTTTTCTGACTATGTGGAAAACATGGATGATACTCAGGAAGAAATTCTCTACCTTGCTGGCGAAAATCGAGGAGCCATTGAAAATTCCCCCTACCTTGAATCCTTTAAAGCGGACGGGAAAGAAGTCTTACTCATGATCGATCCGATCGATGACTTTGTCATCCCACAGCTCATGGAATATAAAGGCAAAAAACTTAAGGCCGTCAATAAAGGGGAGATCAAAGAGGATAAAGAAAAGCTTAAGGACGAAGAAAAGCAATTTGAGGGCTATATTGGCTTTGCTAAGGATTTGCTCGACGGCATCAAGGAAGTCAAATTGACGACCCGGCTTAAAGATTCTGCCGCCGTACTCGTTGGCGATGAACATTCTATGAGCCCGCACATCGAAGAGATGATGCGCCGCATGGGGCAAGATGTTCCCAAAAAAGAGAGTGTACTCGAACTTAACCCCGAGCACGTTGTCGTTAAAAAAGTACAAGCCCTCTACGCGGCCGATGAAAAAAATCCGCGAATTGGAACCCTAACGAAACTCCTGCATGATCAGGCGGTCATCGCCTCCGGCGCAAAGCTTACAGATCCAGCAGCCTTCGCCGCGCGCCTTAATGAAGTGCTCGCGGACTAAGAGTTTACAAACCAAGAACCACAAAAAAGCCCTGCAATTGCAGGGCTTTTTTGTGTAGTTCATGGATCATGAGAAAGTACTCCCCCGAGAAAGGATCAAAAAAGATTGCCTGGATTAAGTAATCTATCGGGATCGAAGAGTTGCTTTAGTTTCCGCATTTTATGAATACCTTCGCGGCCCTGCATGAGCTCAAGAAACTCTATTTTTAATTTTCCAATGCCGTGTTCGGCAGAGATCGAGCCCTTCATCTTTATAATTTGTTTTGCCCAATCGAGATAGAGCACCTTGCCCGTCTCAACCTCCGCTAAACTATGCGGCAAAATATTAACATGAACGTGATTGTTTCCCATGTGACCAAAGATGACATATTCGAGCCCCGCCTCGGCTAATCCTTTTCGATACAGTTGCATCACCTTTTTAAGCTGGCCATCGGGAACCGACATATCGGTGCCAAGCTTGACCCTTTTTCGATCAGCAATGAGTTGATTGATCGCCTCTGGAATGGCGTGGCGAAATTGTTTGAGTACGTCGAGTTCATGATCGCTCTCTGCAATCCAGCAATCGATCGCTTCCCCGGCCTTTTCCACCACGATATTCGGTACATCACCTTCATATTCAAAATAGATAGCCGTGTGAAAATCTGGATTGAGCTCCAGCAGATCAGATGGCGTTTGGCGCAAAAGCTCCAGCGACTGGTCATCCAAAAATTCGATCGCTATAGGCGAAATCGACGATCCCGCCTCCCGCAAAAATATCACAAAATCCAGCGCCTCTTCCTCGGAGGGGAAAAAAGAAACTAAGCCCACCCTTTTTTTAGGTAGAGGCCATAGCTTAATTATAATTTCCGTTACCACGCCGAGAGTGCCCTCCGCACCAATGAAGAGATCGACCAAATCCATATCTGGTTTCACAAAATAACCCGCCGCCGTTTTAACCTCAGGTATTTTAAGCCGCGGAAGGGTTCCCTTAATTTTGCCGAGTTGAAAATCTAATCCCTTGGCTTGATGTACCCCACGCTCAATCCGAATGGTTTCTCCATGGGCCAAAACAACCTCCAACGCCTGAATCCAATTACGAATAGAACCATAATGAAAGGATCGTGCGCCGGAGGCATTGGTGGCCACCATCCCACCGATAGAGGCCGTAGTTTCGGTGGGGTCGGGAGGGAAAAACAATCCCTCCGCTTGAGCAACGGAATAGATATCACTCAACAATGCACCGGGCTGAACGCTCAGACGCCGATCTTCAACTTCACCCACAGCATTCATTCTTGAAAGATTAAGAATCAGGCCGCCTTCGGGAACACACCCCCCGGTGATGCCGGTGCGACTCCCTTGTAGCGTGACGGGCCAGCCCTTTTGAGTCGCCATTTGTAAGGATTCCACCACCTCATTTCTCGATTCAGGAAAAACAATTTTTTCAGCATGCCCCTCTTTGCGCGACTCATCCCGCAGATAATCCACTGTCTCTTTGCCTACATCTAGCACCTGAACCGTCATACAAATGATTAAACACGAAGGCCTTAAAAAGGCCAAGCTTTGTGCCAGCAGAGATCTATAGAATGCCACCATGATTGACCGCTGTTTATCGATTCGGTAAATTTGTGGGCATGACTGACAAAGCGCAAGCCAAGCAAGAGATCGAAGACCTGCGAGCCCAGATTGAGCAGCACAACCGGCTCTACTATATCGAGGCCGCTCCCGAAATCGCTGACCGCGAATACGACGACCTTCTTCAATCATTAGAAAAATTAGAACAGCAGTTCCCTGAGCTTAAAAACTCACTCTCCCCCACGCAACGCGTCGGCGGCGCACCGCAGGAAAGCTTCAAAAATGTGCGACACACGGTGCCGATGATGAGCCTCTCAAATACCTATTCAAAAGAAGAGCTCGTCGAATTTGATCGGCGCATCCAGAAGCTAATTCCTGAGGAAACCTTTCACTATATCCTCGAACCAAAAATTGATGGCGTAGCCATTTCCCTTCGTTATGAAAACGGAGAACTCGTACGCGCTGTAACGCGCGGCGATGGCACCACCGGTGATGACGTGACGGCCAACGTTCGAACCATTCAGTCCATCCCGCTTCGACTAGCCGATATGATCCCGCCGGCGGTACTGGAAGTGCGCGGCGAAATCTATATGGACACCGCCGGATTCGCTAAGCTGAACGAACAGCGGCAGGAAGAGGGAAAGGAACCCTTCGCCAACCCGCGCAATGCCTGCGCCGGATCGCTCAAACTGCTCGATCCACGAGAAGTGGCCAAACGCCCTCTCGATGCCATCTTCTATGCCACGGGGCAGCTTCAGGGGATCTCCTTTGAAACCCATGAGCAGATGCTCCAAACCTTGCACCGTTACGGATTACGCATTACGCCTAACTACTGGATCAGCGAGGGTATTGAAGAGATTCTCCAACGGTTGGATGATCTCGAAAATATGCGGCATGAATTCCCGTTCGAGATGGACGGAGGTGTGATCAAGGTAAACGAACGGCGGCTCTACGAAGGGCTCGGCTCCACAGCTAAAAGCCCGCGCTGGGCCGTGGCCTATAAATACGAACCCGAGCAAGCCGAAACCACGCTATACGCCATCTCCATTCAAGTAGGCCGCACCGGAGTGCTAACCCCGGTTGCAGAGCTCGAACCGGTACAACTCGCAGGAACCACCGTCAAACGAGCAACCCTTCATAACGAAGATGAAATCCGCCGGAAGGAGATTAAAATCGGCGATAAGGTGATTATTGAAAAGGCCGGTGAAATCATTCCTGCGATCGTGAAAGTGCTTACCGAAAAGCGCACCGGTGCGGAGATTGATTTTTCGATGCCAACCGCCTGCCCGGTCTGCGGTGGCGAGGGGGAAAAGCGAGAAGGCGAGGTCGCCCTACGCTGCATTAACCTCCAATGTCCCGCGCAGGTGAAGAACTGGCTGGCCCACTTTGCTTCACGTGGAGCAATGGATATTAACGGCCTTGGCGAGTCGCTGGTCGAGCAACTGGTCGACAGCGGACTTGTAAAAACTCCGGCGGAACTCTATTCGCTGAAAAAAGTGGAGGTACTCGGACTGGAACGCATGGGCGAAAAGTCTGCCGACAACCTGATACAGGGCCTGGAAGAGAGTAAGAAACGCCCCTTTGAGAAGATCCTATTTGGTCTCGGAATCCGGCACATTGGAAAAGGCGCGGCCACGATTCTGGCCAACGAATTTAAGAATATAGACGCGCTGATGGCCGCTAACATTGAGCGGTTGGAATCCATCCGCGACATTGGCCCCATCGTCGGGAAGTCGGTGGTCAAATATTTCCAATCGCCAGAAGGACAAGGAGTCGTCAGCCAACTGCGGGAGGCGGGCGTTAACTTTGAACAGGCGGAAACCGGTGAAAGCAATGAACTGGAAGGATTGACCTTCGTGCTGACCGGTTCGTTGGAAACCATG
>JAOZSZ010000149.1 GCA_029939385.1 Pontiella sp.
CCCACACTGAATCCGCTACTGAATCTATGGGGGTTTGGTAGCCAAAGCGAGAACCGGAAGGTTCCTTCCGACTCCCATATTTTAGCCGCCAAAGCAAAAACAGGCTGGGGAAAATTAAAACTCGATCGATCATTCAATCTTTGGAAAACCATTCCAGAACTAGAACTTGATCTCGGCGCTATTGCTAAAGGCTATGGGGTCGATGCAATCGCCTCCCTTCTTGATGAGGAAGGATATGAAAACTGGTTTGTTGAAATAGGAGGAGAAGTGGTGGTTCGAGGCCACAACCCAAAAGGTACCCCGTGGCGAATCGGAATCCAATATCCAACAACCCATCCCATGGATAATCGACTGCAAGGCATTCTACACCTCACTCACGGCGCAACAGCAACCTCCGGCGACTATCGTAATTATATTCACGAAGCGGGGCATCTCTACTCCCATATTCTTGATCCACGCTCAGGGCGGGCCGCCCGATCTAATACTGCCAGTGTAACGGTTATCGCCCCCAGTTGCATGAAAGCCGACGGAGCCGCTACTGCACTATTCGTGATGGGCGAAAAAGAGGGGCTCGCATGGGTAGAAAAACACCCCGAATTGGAAGCTCTATTTCTCCTGCGAAACTCCAACGGAAAAATATCTGAAAAATTTAGTTCGGGCTTCATGACCACAACAAGTTATGTTCCAGAGAACTAAACCCATTAATAAGGACGAAGACCATGCGTTTTATTTACATTTCCCTATGCATCACCCTTCTAGCACTCTGTGGTTGCGAGAAAAATACACAAACACTTGACGAAAAAGAAGAACGCAACCCACTCATTAAACAGGGACAGTCCTACATGGAAATCAAGGATTGGGATAAAGCGGAGGCCGCCTTTAAACAAGCCATCCAAAATAAACCCCTTATGGCACGTCCATATCTAGAACTTGCATCCATCTACCAACAGCATAAACCAGACTATATCAGCTCGATCCACTATTATAAACACTACCTTGAGCTACGTCCAAACTCCGAAAAAACCGAATTCATTAATGAGCAAATTCAAAAAGTTCAAATGGATTTAGCGAAAGCCATCCTAACCCAATCTGGCGCCTTCTTAGCCATTCAAGAGCGCGATCAGCTTCGCAAAGAAAATGCGGAACTCAAACAACAGCTTACATCACAACAAAAATTAGTTGTGAATACGCCCCAAAAGAGCGTTACTCAAACCATTCCAAAAAGTGCAAAACCAGCACACTCAACCAAAGCCACGCACCAAATCTATACCGTTGTTTCCGGAGATAATCTTACAAAAATTGCCAAAAAATTCTATGGAAACAGTGACTATGAAGCTATCTTTCAAGCAAATAAAGATCGGATGAATAGCCCTCGCGACCTTCGCGTTGGACAAACCCTCGTAATCCCATATGTAGAAAACTAGATCGTATATTTTAGACCAATAAACCGCTTGGAGTTTTAAACAATGACTAACTATAAAAATAATATCACCACAGAATCACTCGCTAAACGTGCCCTCTTCCACCTCAAATATAGCCGAGGAAAAGATCTTAGTGCGGCCACTCCATTCGATAAGATGTGGTGTTTTTCTCACGCCGTGCGCGATATGGCCGTAGATGGATTCATCGCCACCCAAAAGCAATATCTTGAGGAAGATGTCCGGCGCGTTAACTACCTTTCAATGGAATACCTTATCGGAAAAATGTGTGAAAATAATGTTCTCGCACTCGGCATCACCGATATCGCCTGCGAAGCACTGAAAGCACTCGATATCACCATCGAGGAGATGATTGAACTCGATATTGAAGCCGGGCTAGGAAATGGAGGACTCGGTCGCCTTGCCGCATGCTATCTCGACTCGCTCGCCACCAAAGAACTCCCCGCCTTTGGATACGGCATCCGCTACGAGCACGGCATCTTTCGCCAGGAATTTGAAAATGGTTGGCAACGCGAACGCCCCGACGAATGGTTAGCAAAAGGCTACCCATGGGAACTTATTCGGCCAGAATACACCCTACCCGTCTGCGTATACGGTCAGGTAAAAAAGAATTTTGTTCCCGGCCGTGGCATGGAGGATGTTTGGCAAGACTGGGAAATGTTCGAAGCCGTTCCCTATGATGTTCCAATTATTGGATATGATGTAAATACCGTAAATATGCTACGCCTATGGAAATCCCAACCCGCGGAAGGATTCCGACTCGATGTCTTCAATCAAGGCGACTATGTCCGTGCCGTTGAGGAAAAGAACTGGGCAGAAAATGTTACCAAAGTTCTTTATCCATCCGATTACACCTATGCCGGAAAAGAACTACGCCTCATTCAAGAATACTTCCTCGCCTCTTGTTCGGTGCGCGATATTGTCCGGCGCTATAAGAAAACCCACTCCTCCTTCGATCAGTTTACCGAAAAGAATGTCATTCAACTTAACGATACTCATCCAACACTTGCCGTGGTCGAACTTATGCGCGTTCTTCACGATGAAGAAAAAATTCCTTGGGAAGATGCATGGGATATCACCGTAAATACATTCTGCTACACCAACCATACCCTACTGGCTGAAGCCCTTGAAAAATGGACCGTTGATCTCATGCAACGCGTCCTTCCTCGACATACCCAAATTATTTTTGAAATCAATCATCGGTTCCTTCAAAAAGTTGAAATTAACTTCCCAGGAAACGGCGATCTGATGCGTAAAGTTTCGCTGGTCGAAGAGGGTCCGCACCAACAGATTCGCATGGCAAATCTCTGTGTTGTAGCCAGTAATAAAGTAAACGGCGTATCGGCTCTACACTCCGAACTACTCCGCAAAAATACCATGCCGGAGTTCGATAAAATTTATCCCGGAAAATTCTGTAATATAACAAACGGTATCACCCACCGCCGCTGGTTACTCAAATCCAACCCACAACTATCCGAACTTCTCTCCGAAAAAATAGGCGAAGCCTGGAAAAAAGATCTCAGCCTACTCAACGAATTTGAGAAATTTGCAAAAGACAAATCTACACAGAAACGTTTCATGCAAATCAAAACAGAGAAGAAAATTGCGCTCTGTAAAATCATCAAAGAACTCACCGGTGAGGTCGTCAGTCCCCATTCAATCTTCGATGTACAAATTAAACGTCTGCATATGTACAAACGTCAGCTTCTGGATGCCATGCACATCATTCACCTCTACCTAAAAATTAAAGAAAACCCAAAGCTGAAAATGCAATCTCGCACCTTTATCTTTGCCGCAAAAGCCGCTCCGGCCTACCTCATTGCCAAATCAGTAATCAAACTCATCAACACCCTTGGAGAAGTCATCAATAACGATGTCGATGTGGCCGGACGAATCAAAGTTATATTCCTTCCCGACTACAACGTATCGCTGGCTGAAAAGATTATTCCAGCCGCCGACGTCTCCGAACAAATTTCCACCGCCGGGCTCGAAGCTTCAGGAACTGGAAACATGAAACTCTCCCTCAATGGAGCACTTACCGTCGGTACCTGGGATGGAGCCAACATCGAGATTGCCCAGCACGTAGGCGAAGATAATATCTTCATCTTTGGACACCGTACCGAAGAACTCGCAGCACTACGAAAGAAGGGCTATAACCCACAGTCATACATCGACCAATGTAAAGATCTTGAAAACGTACTCGAAGCCATTCGTGAAAACATTTTTGATCCCACTCAACCCCATCTTTTCAATGATCTCTATAACGACCTTACCCAACATGGAGATCACTATTTCTACCTCGCCGACTTTGAACAATATGTAGAGTGCCAAGACAAGATCAGCACACTATATGCAAATGAGTCTGCGTGGGCTGAAAAAGCAATCCTCAACGTAGCCCGCATGGGTTGGTTCTCATCCGACCGCTCCATCCAGGACTATTGCGACGATATCTGGCACCTTGAAAAAACACCCATCAAGCAAATCGAAGAAGAATAAAAAAAGAAAACCCCTAACTCGTTAAGAGATAGGGGTTAAGATGGTGGCGACTCCCAGAATTGAACTGGGGACACGCGGATTTTCAATCCGCTGCTCTACCGACTGAGCTAAGTCGCCGTCGTAAAATTGAAGCGCGAAGTATACGGGAATGCACCTTTCCGTCAACCGAATTAACTTCAAAAAACAGGCACAACAAAAAATCCAATTTCGGGATCAATCTGACTAAATCTGACCCGAAAAAAAAGGAACAAATTTCACAACGGTGAACTGGCGGGCAATAAAGGAGGCCGTCTATTTGATAAATCATCGACCACGTAAAACCAGAAGATACAAAACCCCCAATGAACTTTTCCTAGGAGAGGTTAACCCATTAATATGGATTCGTCAGGAATTGCACTTACAACTTGAATTCACGCCGAGCGCGGGATGTATACTTTTGCTTTCTTCCTTCCTGCAAATCCTTTTGTATTTCCCATGTTTTTACCTTTTTATCAAAATTAAGAAT
>JAOZSZ010000332.1 GCA_029939385.1 Pontiella sp.
CGTTTATGTCGGTAGCCAATAAAGGCTATTTCAACGCCTATCCCTTCTTTGGAGCCATCACACACACTGTTCACGCCACAATCAGTATATTTAAAGGGTATTTCTTTGGACTCACGGGTGAAGCACGAGAACTCTACACCTTACCTGTAATCTCCGCCCTGCTTGGTATAGGAGGAATCCTATTTATACTCCGAAAAAAGAATCAACAGATCACAGAACTCGTTTTTGGACTATCTGCAATCACCGCTATCGTACTTATTGCATCAAGTCAGTGGCAGGGCATTTCCAACGACCGCTACCTAGCATGGATTACTCCATTCTGGTTGCTCTACATTGGGGCAGGCGTATACCTTATCGATAAACACCTTAAAACCCCTTTCTTTAAACCGCTCATCTGCACCCTTCTCGTTCTCTTTCAGATCACTACACTAACGGCCTTTGCCGCAAAATATTATTCATTGACAGCGGCCCATCATCAAATGCGATCTTTTGTGCAAACCGTAAATACCGAGCTCCCCCCTAACCAAAAAATTGGAGCAATTGGCGGAACGGGCTGGCTCTATTATATGCCAAACCACCATCTTTCAAATCTCAGCGGAATTACCAGCCCTCAGTTTTTTAGCAATGAAAAAACACAAAGCCCTCTCCCTTCAATTGAAAACCTCAAACACCACCCTGAAAATCGATTCAGCTACTGGCTACTCTTTGCGAGTAACACGAAAACCAATCCATGGTTAAATCCCTATCTTGGAGAACTCATCCTGACCGATACCGATTCTTTTAATCTTCCTAACCGACATCTTTTGTACAAAGCATACTGGGATACTCTCGAAAAAGGAAATACACCGCAGCTTATTTCCAACCAACTTCAAAATGTCAACTTAATCGGCGAGCTAGACATTGGCCTTCTTGAACATCATCGCCAATACCGCTACGTCTCACACAGTCGGCTTAACAACACCAAAATCCCCTATGCACAATATACGGCAAATCTAAACGGTCATAAATTTTCAGAGATCGGTTTACTCATCATGGGGTATGAAACCTTTAATCTTCGAGTCAATCCCGAAAAGGCCCTACAGATAGTCCTGCGCACAGCAACCTCAATAGATACAAGTGTAGCAACTGGATCCCGGATAAAAAAATCATCTATTATAACCCTAAACTCCCCGCTTGAATTGGTTGTTCTGGTGGATGGAAATGAAGTTCCACAGCCGAAATTTGAACTCAATAATAAAGGGTTCTCCGAAATACTTATCACCATCCCGGAAACCCAGCTAAACCGTTCTGAACCAGAAATCACCATCGGTGGCGACCATATCTCGTTTGCCTATTGGTTC
>JAOZSZ010000150.1:0-2780 GCA_029939385.1 Pontiella sp.
AGGTCGGCCTGTCGATCGCCGAGCACATGGGTTCGGCCGCCGCAAATGCGTAGGGTGGCTTTGGGCAAGAGGAAGCGATAGATGGCAATAATGCGGAGGGCTTCGGCGGCCGCCATCGGCTGGGTGTTGTGTAGGGCGGTTCCTTCGTGGGCATAGAGAAAGTTGATGGGCACGCTGTCGACTTCTAGCTCGCGCAGGGTGAGGGCCAGCTCGATGCGGTCGTCCCAGCTTTCGCCGAGGCCGAAAAGCCCTCCACTACAAATATTGAGCCCGGCAGTTTGCGCGGCCTTGACGGTGTCGAGCCGTTGTTTCCACGTTTGGGTGGAACAGATTTCCGGATAGTAGGCTTCTGAGCTTTCGAGATTGTGATGAAAGCGGGTGATGCCGGATTGCTTGAGTTCGGCGAGCTCCTTTCCGGTTAATCGACCGAGGGAGGCGCATAGCGGGGCGTCGCCAATTCCTTCGGCGGTTTCGCAGAGTGCTTCAAGTTCGGGGCCGGAGAGCTTTCCACCACTGGTGACGACGCTGCATCGGCAGTCGTTGTTTTCGAGAATCTCGCGCATCTGTCCGGCTAATTCTGAGGGGGACATGAAGGGATATTCTTCGATTTTTGTCGAGGCGTGGCCGCTTTGCGAGCAGAACGTACAGTCCATATCGCACGCGCCACTTTTGGCGTTAATGATGGCGCAGAGTTGAATGGTTTTCCCAAAGTAGGCTTCACGGATTTGCGTGGCGCCGCGAAATAGATCGGCTTCATTTAGATCCAGCAACTTAATGGACTCTTCGGCGGAGCAGCCGTTTCCGGCGAGGGCGTTGTTAATTATTTCTTGCAGCATTTGATTCTCTGTTTTTCACGGGTTTGATCCACTTCATTGGGGGTAAGTTGGAAAACAGGGTACGGAAGTTTTTGATTTTGAAAAGTATATTATGCGGGGCAGGGCACAATCATGAGATTACACTGGGCATGGCGCATGACGGCTTCGGAGACGCTGCCGAGCAGGGCCTTGTGGAGTAATCCGTGGCCGTGAGTTCCTAGAATAATCATTTCAACGCCGAGGTCGTCGGCTTTTTCGAGGATGAGTTTGGCGGCATCGCCTTTGAGGAGAATGGCTTGGGCATCGACCCCTTTTTCTCGAAGCTGGGTAGATATGCCGAGGAGGTGTTGGTGCTCTCGTTTGATTTCATCGGCACTGAGATTGCGGGCAAGTTGCACATCCCCGGGCATGCCAATAAATTCGGGGGCATAGTCAGAGAACGGAGAGGATTCGTAAATCATCGTCTGAGTTTCGCAGGAGGTGACGTGTAGGATCCACAGCTTGGCATTCAGCGCGGAGGAAAGAGCGGTGGCCTGCTCCAGGACGGCATTGGTATTCTTTGAAAAATCGACGGCAACAAGAAGTTGTTTCATAACGGATTCTCCTTTTCTCTCTGCTGGTATTCTATTCTCAACAGGAGCGTTGGCAAGAAGGGGTTTGAATTGTTTTTGAGCGGTCGAGTTAGGATGCACTGAGCGCGGGCAGCGTGATGGTAATGGAGGTTCCTCCTTTACTAGTTTCGATATCCATTTGCCCGTTGTGATCAATCACGACACGTTTCGCAATCGGAAGGCCTAGGCCCAGGCCGCGTGCTTTGATGGTGCTGAATGGAGAGAACACTTTTTCGCGGATGGAGGGGTCGATTCCACTGCCATTATCGGTGACGATAATAAAGATTTTGGCGAGACCATTTTTTGGGTCGCGACTTTTGACGATAAGATTAATGCGTGATCCTTCTTTATTATTCAAATTTTCAGCCGCATTTTTAAGAAGGTGATAGATGCACTCCTCGATGGAGTTTGTATCGCCATTAATTTGCAGAGCCGAGTCGTCAGCCGAAAGGTGAATCTTGAGGTTTTCATGATTAAACTCGGATTGAACTCGGGTGACTGCATATTCGATAGGCTTACGAATCCCCAAGGGCTTAAAGATCGGTTGTGGAAGATTGGCAAAGCCATTGATCTTATCAATAATGTGGTCGAGTTTATCGACTTCGCTCGTGACCTGTTCGCTAAAATCAGCACGGAATTCGGGGTCTTCGTAGCGTTCGGGAAGGAGTTGAGAAAAGGTTTTAATGGCAACGAGCGGGTTACGGATTTCGTGGCTCATGCTGGCGGCCAGATCGGTCCAGAAGGCGGCGCGTTCGAGCTGATCTTCCTTCTCTTCTAGAAGTTTTACTCCGGTAATATCATGCAACATAATCATGGCACCCACACAATTTTTCTCGTCCATGAGAGAGCGCATTTCAGCAGAAAGAGTGAGTTTGGTCCGCGGATCGGTCCATGTGTGCGAAAGGTGAGTTTCTTGATGGGTTAGGCCGCGCCGAAGTAGATCGGCAATTTGGCTGCCGAGGCTCTCTGCCCGTTGGCCAATAATAGATTCCTCTCCGGCCTGAAGAATTTCCTGTGCTGTGCTATTGAACCAACGGATGATCGCATTTTCATCGCACGCAATAATGCCAAAGGGGATGGAGTGGAGCAGGGTTTCGGCCAGTGCTTTTTGTAGAGTCGTTTCTTCATACTCTAGCGCTTTTTCAAGGGTGGTGGAGATGTGATCCGCAAGCCCCGTGAGATCCTCGAGATCAGCAATTTCGAATGGAATTCCTGTGGCGCGTTGGCCAATAAAGATCCACCCTTGGATACAACCTGTGGCATAAAGTGGAATAATGATTTCTGCAC
Organism: Pontiella sp.; assembly: GCA_029939385.1. Taxonomy (GTDB): domain Bacteria; phylum Verrucomicrobiota; class Kiritimatiellia; order Kiritimatiellales; family Pontiellaceae; genus Pontiella. Next base: position 2,714 of record JAOZSZ010000150.1, read on the forward strand.
CAAACGAGTCGAGAACGTGTTTGAGCATGGAGCGTTCTTCCAGGTCTCGAATATTTTCAAGAGTGGC
>JAOZSZ010000150.1:2880-4358 GCA_029939385.1 Pontiella sp.
GCGGTTCTTTTGCAACGGCCCGTTGAGCGGTGAGTTTGGAGAGTTCATTTTCTAGTCGCTGCGTTTTTTGCCTTAGTTGCAAGCTTTCGACCGCGTGTTTAAGTAAGGATTGAAATTCTCGCCGATCGGGCTCGAAGCCAGTGGTGGCAAAAGGATCAAGCCATTCGGCCGTAAGCATGGGGTCTGAGCGATCCGCTCCGAGAACAATAATAACGGTTAGCGGCCAGTGATTCTTAATCTCTGAGAGGACTTCAATGCAGTTTGGAGCGCGTAGGTCCGCCAATAGAATTGTATTTCCAAACTGGGAAAACCATTGATCTAGATCCTTCTGTGTTTCGAGGGTCTGGAGGGCCGCAATCCTGGAGGTTATTCGGGTGAGACGGCCAGCTAACTCTTCGTCGCGGCTATATAGAATACATGACGGGATGGTTTTCATGCTAAGGAGCCCTCTTTAAGGAGGGGAATATAAACTCGGAAGGTCGTTCCTTTTCCCAGTTTGCTCTCCACTTCAATAACGCCGTGGTGCTCTTGAATAATTCCGTGAGCCACAGAGAGTCCCATACCTGTACCGTCGCTTTTACTGGTGAAAAATGGGTCAAAAATTTTATGGAGCCGATCTTCTGCAATCCCCTTTCCATTATCATTGATTTGTAAGCAGATGCAGGGTTTTTCGGTAACACGATCTATTCCTTCGCCATTAATAAATTGATAGGTAGCATTTTTAGAGCTAACGCGTATGACTCCGTCGCTTTCTATGGCATCTATAGCATTGAGGTTAAAATTGACCAAGGTTTGTGTAAGCAAATCCACATCCCCGGAAATAAGATCTTCCGAAGCGCGAAAATCGGTTATCAGCTCAATATTTTTTTGTGCTAGTTGCTCACGAATCAGTTTAAGGGTTTTAGAAACCATCGGGTGTAGATTCATGGGCATAAGATGAGGCTGGCTCGGCTTTGAGAAGCTTAGGAGCTGGTTCACAATACTATCAATCCGTTCCACCTCCTGTGCCACCAAGGTAGAAAACTCGGTGCGAAACTCCTCATCATGATGACGTTTAGGAAGAAGCTGGGCGAAGGTTTTGATGGTAACGAGTGGGTTTTTGATTTCGTGTGCCATGCCCGCCGCCAATGTGCCGACACTCGAGAGCTGGTCGGAGCGTCGGACTTGTTCCTCCAGACCTTTTATCTCCGTCATATCGGTAAAGACAAGCAACGCTCCCATGGGTTTATTGTCATGACCAAGTAGGTACGCCGAGCCCATACGAACGGGAGTGTTTTTTTCTTCGAAAAACAAAACAGCATCGGTATTGCGTAAGCCCGATTGAGAGAGCAACGTGTTTTTCATTGCGTTGGAGATGGTCCGGGGTAACAAGTCAATGTCTTGACCAAGAACCTGTTTTTCTGTCAATCCGGTTATCCGCTGTGCTTCATGGTTGATTAGAGTAATCTTTTGATTTGGATTAGCCACAATCACGCCAC
>JAOZSZ010000151.1 GCA_029939385.1 Pontiella sp.
GGTTCATCCGCGACTGACTGTTGCTCCGCCCAAAGTTGGAGCCTCGTTTCTGAAACTGTTTTTTTTCATCTGCCATATCTGAATTCTCTTTATTTCGGGTGAAACTTAAAGCTATAGGATTTGGTCGATCCAACCCCCGCCAAGGACTTCGCCATCCTTGTAGAAGACGGCGGCTTGGCCGGGTGTGAGGGCAAACTGGGGCTCGTCAAAGACGAGGGTGGCGCGGTGGCCGTCGGAAATCGCGACCGTTGCGGCGGCACCGTTACTACCGTAGCGAGGGCGGACTTCGCAGTTCAAATCGGTGCCGGGTGCTTCGCCGGAAATCCAGTGGAGATCCATGAGCGTGCATTCGGTTTTCATGACGCCGGGACGCGGGGCCACCTCGACGACGTTGTTTTCGGTGTCGAGCCGTTTCACATACATACGCTCACCTAACGCAATACCGAGCTTTCCCCGTTGCCCAATCGTGAAACGGTGTAGCCCCGTATGTGTTCCAACCCTATTTCCATTGGAATCAATAATTTGACCTTTTTTAATAACGGAGGGATCACGTTGCTCGATAAAATTGGGCAATTTTCCCTCTTCAACAAAACAGAGATCCTGACTTTCGCCGCGCGGAATAAGGGGAAGTCCACGTTGATCAGAGTAAGCCTTAACCTCCTGCTTGGGGATATCAGCCAATGGGAATAGAATGAAACTAAGTTGTTGCTGGTTGAGGCGGTGCAGAAAATAGGACTGATCTTTCTTTGGATCCTTTGCACAAAAAAGATGATATTTCCCGGCACTCTTTTCGACCCTTGCATAATGTCCGGTCGCTAAATAGTCGCAATTAAGCTGTCGGGAACGATCAACCAAAAATCCAAACTTGATGAACGAGTTGCAGTGAATACAAGGCGACGGTGTGCGACCGGCTGCATATTCTCGAACAAAGGGATCGACGATTTTTTCGGTGAAAAGATCTTGTGCATTAACAACGTAATGGCGGATTCCCAGATAGTCACAGACCTTGCGGGCACGCTCAACATCCTCTAAGGAGCAACAACGAGAGCCCTCTTTCCACATATGAGCGGTGAGGCCGATCACTTCATAGCCTTGATCAACGAGCATAGCGGCGGCGGCGGAGCTATCGGTTCCTCCACTCATTCCAATGGCCACACGACCTTTGAATTTAGATGAATCTTGACTGAGCATGCGCGAAACATAATGGGCATTCGCGCAGTTGACAAGTGCTGGCAATTAGGAAAATTGACCCTTATGAGGATTGAAGGGCTCAGCACCCTCTGGAATGAAACTCTTGTGCTCTGGATTACTGCAAAGTAACATTCCCGCATAACGGGTCGTGAAGCGGCACGTATTATTCTCTGAGCACTGACAGACTGAATATTCGGGAAGGTAGTCCGCCGTCACACAATCTGAAAAATCACTCTTCCAAACATTAATAAAATCCTCTTCTACGGGTTTTATCCTTTTTTTAAACCACTCCATTACCAATCACCCCTTATTAAAAATAATTTTAACTCAACTTGAATACATTCTTTCAAAGAAAGGGTGTTAGATAAAGAAAAACACTCAATAACTTTTAGTATATTTTACTAGACCCAAGTAAAACAACTCTCTATAAAGAACCTTTTAAATATTTAACGAGGTAAATTTATGGCTACAAATCCGATTGGTAAGAATACAAAAACTATTGGCATTAACATGGCTAAAGAAATGGCTGACGAATTGGAAAGTCGCGCAAACTCCATGCACCTTTCTACGAGCAAATATTGCAAAGTTATCCTGACAGAGTGGTTAAAATCAGGGAAAAAATTAACGTTGCAGGAAAAGAAATAGACTTTTATTTTTCTTTGTATTCGAAAGGTTCCATTTTGGAACCTTTTTTTGTGTTCTAAATTAACAAACACTTGAGTCTTTTCTGCAAATACACGATAGGACTCGACAGAAATTCCCCGACACATCAAACCGACGGCTCTTCACTTTAGATCTTTAACTAATGGCTGGAGGCGATGCTTTTTTTATTTCATTTTCATCCAACTCATTTCGAAGTATTTTCGCCATCTTCAATCCAATCCCCGGCACTTCCGCAATCTGCTCTACCGAAGCCCGACCTAATTGGGTAACGGAACCAAAATATTTTAAGAGCATATCCTTTTTTAATTTTCCAATGCCTGGAATTTCATCCAATACGGATTCCTTAATACGCTGGCGACGTAGTTCTCGGTGATAGGTAATAGCAAACCGATGCGCCTCATCTCGTAATCGCATTACGATGATTAGTCCCAATGATTGGTGCGGTAAAAATAGATTTCCGGCGTTATGCTTATAGTCCCATACAATTTCTTCATAACGCTTAGCTAACCCAACCACGGGAAGGTTCTCCAGTCCTAATCGCACCAACTCGGCCTTGGCCGCACGTAGCTGGGTGATGCCTCCATCAACCATCACTAGCTCGGGCATCGGCTTACCCTCCTTGAGCAGGCGGGCATAACGCCGGCGCACGACTTCCGCCATTGAGCGCGGATCATCCGCGCCCTTAACGGTTTTAATCCGAAAGCGACGGTACCGATGGGGAGACGGAATTCCATCCACGGCACAAACCATGCTAGCCACTGAATTGGTGCCTGAAATATTAGAAATATCGAAACACTCAATCACGCGCGGCTCTGTCGAAAGCTTTAGCTGTTTTTTTAATTCCTTAAGTCCCTGCTGCGCCTCATTCTGTTTCATTTTCGATGTTTTACGTACACGCGCCTTTTCCTTCACCACACGGTGCAAATGCAATAGTACATCGCGCAAAGCAGCCGCTTCTTCAAAGCGATGCTCCGTTGCCATTAACTCCATTTCAGCACGTAATTCCTTAAGCATTTCCATCCGCTCCCCGCGCAAAAAAGAACAAACCTCCAGGACCCTTTCCCTATATTCCTCCGGCGACACCTTCTCAATACATGGAGCCGAACAATTGGCAATAATATCATTACTACAATGCTTGTACGTATCCATATCCGGCACACGCGGACGGCAGCGGCGCAAACCAAACCGCCGCTCCAAGAATTCAATAGCCACTTTAACCGCCATACTCGAAGTGTAAGGGCCAAAATAAGCGGCACCATCTTTCTTCTTAATCCGACATTTTACAAGATTGGGGAAGGGGTGCTGCACATCAACGCGAATCATCATGAAGCGTTTATCGTCCTTCCATAACGTATTGTAATGAGGACAATATTCCTTAATTAACTTCCCCTCGGTCAGAAGGGCTTCCGCCTCGGTTTTAAGGATGACAATATCAAAATCTGAAATGGAGTTAATCAAGCTACGAATCTTCGGTGCAGCGGCACGCTTTGTATGATTACGGAAATAGCTTTGCACTCGCTTGCGTAACGAAGCGGCCTTCCCGATATAAATGATTTTTCCATTATGATCGCGCATCAAATAACACCCCGGTTCATCCGGCAAGGTTCTGAGCTTTTCCTTAATGGTTTTTGAAAATTTCATAGTTCTGAATTTAAACATGATGCTCGGATAGCACAAAGCTCGAGTTTTATTCGTTTTTCTAAAATAAAGCTTGAGCCTCTTTAGACGAAGTATAGCGTTAAGGGAATATCTCGAGGAAATAGCATAAATTTTATACTCCATATTCTTCAAGAAATTTGGAAGGTCACCGTAGCTATGGCGCCCTATCTTCTTCTTGGATTTCTGATCGCGGGCATACTGTCCGTTCTCATCTCGCAAGACTATATTCGGCGACATCTAGGAAAAGGAGGTTGGGTCCAATCCATAAAAGCCGCATTACTGGGGGTCCCTTTACCAATTTGCTCATGTGGCGTGATTCCGCTAGCAGCTTCATTACGAAAACATGGCGCAAGCCGTAGCGCAACAGCCTCATTCCTTGCTTCTACCCCACAGACGGGCATCGATAGCCTAATGATTACCTATGCTCTGTTGGGATGGGTTTATGCCGTATTTCGCGCAGGGGTTGCCTTTATTTCTGGCATTATCTGCGGCATGACCGTGGGAGCCATTTCACCCAAGGAAGAAGAAACAGTTCCCCAATGCACCGATGAGTGTTGCCCATCCAAAGATACCCCCATTATTAAACGCATACTCTCCTATGGATTCATCGCTCTACCTCGCGATATTTCCCGCGCCATGGTGCTAGGAATTATTCTTTCGGGCATCATCAGTGGTCTAATTCCAGAAAACTTTTTTGCGGATCGTATGGGTGACTCTGTGCTGAGCATGTTTTTAATGTTACTGATCGGCATTCCACTCTATGTCTGTTCTTCAGGATCTGTACCCCTTGGACTCGCCTTCATTAAGGCTGGAATATCACCGGGCGCGGTATTGATTTTTCT
>JAOZSZ010000152.1 GCA_029939385.1 Pontiella sp.
GTATAACATAGCCCGAAGTGTGTAGAGGCTCCCATAGGGGCAAGTCAATGAAAAAGCGAATCTCTAACCCTAAAGGAGGGGAATATATTTTATCTTTAAAGTTGATCTAAAAACTCTGACTTATATATTAGACGGAATTGGTACTAATAATAGTCCAATCACCCTACCAGGAGAAAGTAATGAATGTAGATCAGCATTTAAAAGTTGCAACATGGCACGTCGAACAGGCTCGCCTGCACGCAACGGTTGAAGGAGGACATAGCTGCGGTTGTCCGTTGACAGATGTATATCAGAAGACCATTGAACAAGTGGAATCTGGAACCATTGTTGACGAAGGCCATTAGGTCGTTCCGAAACAAAGCACTGCAAGAACCGTCAGCCCGACGGTTCTTTTTTTGTGCCCACACCATTAGAAATTTATCTTCTATTCGGTGGAACACCATTTTTCAGCAACGTGCTTTTTGATTTATGACGTACAATTTGCATTCGCGAGAGCTTGCTTCATAAAAAGCGACCCTGTGATGCAAATCAGCCGATTAGGTTCGGTAGTTGCCCATTCGCGGGCGGCATTCCACGCAGCGGAAGTGCTGGATGGAATAGGATTGAATCCAACGACGTTGGCCTGAGCGGCGGAGTGCTCGGCGGTAGTGCCGCGTGAGGCATCGATGGGGATGGTCCAGGCCATTGAAGCAAGGGGCTTAATTTCGCGAAGGAAGGCCACGGGATCCTTGTCGTTAAGAAAGCCGAGGATGAATCCTATCTGATAGCCGGAATAGTTTTCTTTCAGCGTTTTGACCAACGCGCGCGCCGCAGAAGGATTATGTGCGCCATCGAGAATCATTAATGGGTCAGCTTTTAATATTTGGAACCGCGCGCCCCACTCTACCGATTCAAACCCCTTTTTGAATTCTGGTTCGAAGTCGAGCATATCGGCCAATTGTTCAAGTGTGGCAATCGTAACCGCGCAATTTTCTCGCTGGCATTCGCCGAGCAAGGGCAGGTTGATGGGCGGCAGATTGCGAGAGAGGGTTTCTATCTTTAGTTTCTGGCTCTTGACGTAGACGGAGCTTCCAGCTCCATTTAGCAAGACCCTGTTCATGGCCAACTTCGACGAAGGTAATGGTTCGTTCGCTGTTTCTTTCTTCTTCCCAACGGAGCTGGAAGCTCCGTCTACACGAACCACCGACACTGCCGCGAACGTTTCAATGATTGGCTCGCCGGGCTTCCGAAGTTCGGCCATCACGGCATCCGACTGCGGAGCAGAGATGACGGGGCGGCCGGGCTTGATAATGCCGGCCTTTTCGGCAGCAATCTGTTCCATGCTGTCGCCAAGGTAGTTGGTGTGGTCGATATCGATATGTGTGATAACAGAAACCAGCGGAATGATTACATTGGTGGCATCCCACCGTCCGCCCATACCAGTTTCAATAATAGCAATATCGACCCCCTCATTTAAAAAATACGTAAAGGCGATAGCGGTGGAGATTTCAAAAAAAGTGGCAGGCCTCATTTTATTTTGTTTTTCAAGCGAAGAGGCGGTTGCTTCCGTTTTCTCGATATGATGAGCCAGTTTTTCTGGAGAAATTGGAATTCCGTTAATACGAAACCGTTCAGAAAAGTCGATGAGATGAGGGGACGTATAGAGTCCTGTTTTAAATCCAGAGGCTCGCAAAACGGATTCAAGCATGGCGCATACCGAACCCTTCCCATTGGTGCCGGCCACATGAATGATCGCTAATTGTTGATGTGGATTCCCGAGTGCTTGAAGAAGTTGGGTGATAACGTCCAGCCCTGGCTTGATTCCATGAGCCGTGCGAGTAAATAAGGCGGCCACGGACTCTTCTAAAGCGATATTGTTAGGCGAAAGCATGACTATACGTCTACGAAGGTATGATTAAAAATGCAGTCTGTATCCCCGTGATAATCATCTGAGCGGCAATGGCCGCTAGAATCAACCCTGTAATTTTACTTAAGACATTCAAACCTTTTTTTCCTAACCATCGCTTGATGGGAGAACCAAGAAGTAGCGTTACTCCTATCGAGAGGACCGCACAGATAAGGGCAAAACAACCCACCAGTTTTTCAGAAGCATGGGTTGCGTCAGCCCCGAAAACCATGAGAGTTCCGATCGTTGCGGGGCCAATAATAACGGGCATAGCCATTGGAACTACCGCAATATCTTCACCATCATTACTGGGCTGAACCATTTTCTTGGATTGCGTCAGCTGTACGGCGGAGAGAAACAAGAGAATACCCGCTCCCACTTGAAAAGCTGCAATAGTGATGCCAAAAAGGCCAAAAATAATTGATCCAAAAAGAAACATTCCAATGGCAATCACGGCAGAGGCCAACGTGACGTGTGCCACCACTCGATGTCGTTCAGCAGAGGTGTACTCTTCGGTTAGGGTAAGAAACAAAGTCACCGCAAAAAATGGAGTGCCCAAAAAATAGAATTTAATCCATATATTTCCAAATAAACTAATGAGTTCTTCCATGGCGATCCTTGCTTATACGAGACTATGCTCTGAGATATTCAAACAAAAGGATCATGCGATCGCGAAGTTCATTACGCGGAACAACCATATCGATCAGCCCATGCTCTTCAAGAAACTCGGCACGCTGGAAGCCTTCAGGAAGATCCTGTTGAATGGTCTCTTTAATAACACGAGGACCAGCAAATCCAATAAGAGCTTTAGGTTCGGCAATGATGAGGTCACCCAACGTAGCGAAACTGGCCATGACACCCGCCATGGTCGGATGGGTTAGAATTGGAATGTATGCCAAGCCTGCTTCAGCATGACGTGCCAGTGCTGCACTCGTTTTGGCCATCTGCATGAGGCTGAGCAATCCTTCATACATCCGTGCTCCACCCGATGCGCAAGAAATCAATACGGGGCGTTTTTCTGCAGTACAGCGCTCAATGAGATATGTGACACGTTCTCCTACTACACTGCCCATGCTGGCACCAAGAAAGGAAAAGTCCATTACACCAAGACCGATTTTGTGCCCCCCAAGAGTACAACCCCCTACGGTAATCGCATCATTCCATCCCGTTTTTTTCTGATTAGATTCAAGCTTATCAATATAAGAAAGCTTTCCCGTGAAGCCGAGGGTATCAACCGATTTGATCTGGCCGGCCCATTCTTCGAAAGTACCTTTGTCGGAAAGCAAATCTATACGCGCCTGACGCGACAGCGTGAAGTGATGGTTGCATTTGGTACAAACTTCTAGATTAGCAGCAACCTCTTCCTTATAGACAATTTCGCCACAAGAGGGGCACTTCATCCATAGCCCGTCCGGCACTTCACGTTTTTTGATGGTAATCGTCGAATAGTTTTTCTTACTTCCAAACAGAGCCATATTTAAATCCTCTTGTTAGCCACGCGCCACGGTTATCACATGAACTGAAACCGCCCCGCCCTTTTTTAAAGCTTTTGCGCAAACATTCACTGTTGCACCCGTGGTCATCACATCATCGATCAATAAAATGCGCCGACCGGATAACCGCTTCTTCTTTTTATATTCAAAAGCGTTGTTCACGTTACTAAGCCGTTCTTTCGCTGTCAAATTTGTTTGCGTTATGGTTGGACGAATTCGTCTGAGCACACTAGACGAAAAGGGGCATCCCATTCGACGCCCAAGCTCACGTGCAAGTACCGCAGATTGATTAAAGCCCCGATGTCGCCGCCGAACATGGTAAAGCGGAACAGGCACAATTAAATCAAATTTTTGCGTAGGATATTCCGCCTCAAGGCAATTATGTAATAATTTTGCCATATCGGGAGCGAGCCATAATGCGTTTTCATATTTAAGTTTCCGAAGAGCCTCGCCCACCACGCCGTCATAACGAGCGGCAGATCGGGCGGCATCAAACACGGGAGATTTTGCAGAGCAAGAGTAGCAGATAAAATCATGTTCAATCGCTCCCGCTACGGGATCGCCACAACATTTACAGAAAGGGGCTTCAATCTGTGCGGAGGCGGACCAACAATCCCAACAAATATATTGGAATATTTGGGGAGAGGAAATTCCGCATCCAATACAGCAACGAGGAAAGAGAAGGTCTAAAAATAATTTCATGGTCTAAAAATTATGCCTCCTATCAAAAAAACCAATCTATCAACTGGACCTATCTTTGATTCTCAATCCATAAGAATTGGATCGAGATGAATCTTAATCGGCTGAAGAACAGGTAGGTCTACATTTTTAGCCCAATATTTCTTACCCTTAATCAGCATCGAGCGATTTAGATATTGTTCCATCTGCGTTTCTTTGCCACGGACTAAACAGATAGGCTCTTCCAAATCTCCAACAATTAAAACCAACTTGTAGAGTCCGGGATT
>JAOZSZ010000333.1 GCA_029939385.1 Pontiella sp.
CAAAGAGCGGATCAAGCGGGTCGAGTTGCGCCGTACCCGGGAACCCCAGCCAGCTATTTTCCAATACAACATCGGCATCGGGAAACTTTTCCTTGAATTCCGACGGCACACATCCGGAAAAACCCTGCTGAATGGGCGTCATACCCAGCGCGAGTTGACGCTGGATAATCTTGCGCCCTAGCTCGATCCGCTTCTCAATCCAGCTCTTTGGCAGCGGCCCGCCATAGCCTTGAATATTCGTCATCCACTGCCATGCAAAGTAAGTAGGCCCCACCAAAAACTCGCGCGCCTCCTCATCAGAAAAACCATGTTCGAGTAGCGCGTAATACCACACTCCTTCAAGGCCAATAACCGAGAGCGGCATAGTGATGCCATTCATCGCCATAAGATCGATCTCACGCTCCCAGCGCTCCCAGTCCCACCAACTGGCGGTATAATTTAGCGTGCAGTAATTGAAGTAGACGCGATATTTATGCAGGTTCACAATGCGGATTTTATCCTCCGGAAACGGCATGCTTTTCGGGAGATCCAATTGACTCCCGCACCACGAAATATCACACCGGCAGAACTCCTTCAGATAACGATAATAAGCCGAAGCAATCGAACCGCCGGTATTGCCGCGCAACACCACCTTTTTACCGACCGTTTCGATTTCAAAGACATCCATTCCATTTTTCGCAGGAATGACCTCCAATACGAAAAAATCCTTGAGCAAAGGAGTGGTTCTTAAAATCACCCCCTGCGCGGCCTCCATCTGCGTTTCCGCGATTAGAATCGGCGCAATGTATTCAGAAATTGGCGCTAAAGGTTGATTTTTATCTGCAAAAGCCGAAAATACAACCATCACCAACCCCATAATCAAAAAACCACACGGTATCTTCTTCATCTTCACGCTCTTCCCCCTTTCAACCGAATAGTAATCGCTTTTTATGCGCACAACCCATCAAACCCACAACGAATCGATTTGTGCCAGATATAAAAACTAAATAACACCCGAAATCCCTAAGCTTCTTGCTTACCTCCCTTTCCTCTGTGTAGAAAATCTTTACCAGCCCCCAGTCCCCCCAGTATGTGTAGCAACGCTTCACCGACCCACCCGGGAGGCCATGAGCTATGCGATTGATAATTTGTAAAACAAATAGCGAGCACGGCGAGTGGTTCAAGCGTTCTCCGCCCCCGTACCGCAGGCGGCCCGCCTGCCCCTCAGGTAGGGCGCGATCGCCGAGCGCGCCGAGCTGAGGACCCGTGATCCTGTCTGCGCCCCATCCCCCGTACCGCAGGCGGCCCGCCTGCCCCTCAGGACGGGGGCAAATATCCAGAC
>JAOZSZ010000153.1 GCA_029939385.1 Pontiella sp.
GAACTGTCGTAACCAGCTTGGAAGGCTGGGGTTCTACCATTGAACTACGCCCGCTATTTGGTAGATAAGAGCGCATAAAGTAGCGGGCATGTCGGGTTCCGTCAAGGCTTGTTGATCAACTTTTTCCGCCGAGTCGATCTCTTTCCCTATTTATGGTTTTTCCATTGCCAAATCAAAAATTGGACTCGTTTTAGAAGGGAGGGTTTGTTGGTCGCTTTCTGGATATGTGGGCGCGGGCTTTCTACTTTTTGTTTTTGAACGGGGTCACGCATATAGTCTCTGTCAGATATTCCCATGAGATTTTCTTGCCCTGTTTTTATAATTCGCAAACAGTGTGCACCTCATGAGTAAAAAAAAGAAGACCACATTACGAGTAATGCCCGAAAACTGGCTTGATCCAGTTGATTTTAAATCGGAGTTTCTACATCCAGAATATCCGTTTGAAGTTGATATTGGTTCGGGGAAGGGGCGTTTTTTAGTGGCGCGTTCCGGAGCGTTTCCTCAAACAAATTTTTTAGGGATTGAGCGGTTTATGGGTCGGATTCATAGTAGTGGTCGACGGTGCGAGCGCGCGGGGCGAGAAAACGTGCGGATGTTTCGTATGGAGGGCTATTATGCGATTAGCCAGATGATGCCGGCTAATTATGTGGCTAATTATTATTTCTTTTTCCCTGATCCGTGGCCCAAGGCGAGGCATCACGATTATCGTTTGTTTAATCCCTCTTTTATGGATGCACTTTTCAAAACCTTGGAAGTGGGCGGGGGTTTGCATGTTGCGACCGACCACCTTCCATATTATGAGGAGATTCATGAACTTCTACAAAAGGATGGGCGCTTTGAAGAGACCGCGGCCTTTCAGCCGAATGATGAGGAACGTACGGATTTCGAACTCATTTTTTCCCACAAGGAAATTGGTCGATGCTCATTTAAGAAGTGCGTTTAGCTTTTCAGCGATTTCTTATGACTAAAAAGAGCCAAGCCCACAAGAAGTAGAAGGGCTCCATTCCGAATAACATTTAACCCACTCATGGGTTTGACGAGGGGGGAAGGGCTAAAGCATCCGCAACCAAAATGAGTTCCTCGGAGTAGATTAATGATGATTCCGTAGGTGAAGATACTCAAGAGCAGGAAGGCGATTATTAGAGCTGCAACGCGGTAGCGGGAAATAAACAGCAAGCAGATGGCACACGTGAATTCAAGCCAAGCCAAATAGAGTGCGGTTATGTTTATCCAAAAATCGGGAAGTAAGTGGAAGCGATAGACAGCAAGAGAAAACTCGCTCGGAAAAAATATTTTATAGCATCCAGAGAGGAGGAACAGTCCAATCATATATGAAGCCAATAAATAGGCGAAGCGGTAGGTTTTATTTTTGGAGATCATTTTGTTTTCTCTACGCTTCCGCCATATTCTTTCCAGCGTTCAAATCCATCAATATAGAGTGATAGCTGGGTGATCCCCATATTCTGGAGTTCAATGGCCAGTAGAAGGGCATCGTCGCAATCGCGATTACTACAATAAATAATGAGCGGCATTTCTGAATCGAATAGTTTTTCGACCTTTTCAAAATGGTGATCTAAAGTTTGGAATGGAAGGGATAGTGCGCGGGGGATGTGTCCATTGGCATACTCTTCCGCGGCGCGGGCATCGATAAACCTGTGGGATTTTATTTGATAAAAATCGATTGCCGTTCTTAGCGGGATGACATCGATCTTTTTTTGAGCGGCCTTTGATTCAATATGATTCGACCAATCCTCTATCCATGGAATTCGGTGCGGAAGAAGCGTGTTGGCGAGCAGGGTGATGGCGGCACTCACGAACAAAAGAATAACAATTTTTTTCAGAAGAGATTTCATTTTCTATGTGCATAGATCTTATAGCTTTTTGACTCGGTCATTCCTTGGGGAGGAATGGTTTGTATGCGGATGACAGAACGTGCGTTTTGAAGTCCAATTTCGGGAGTAAGTTCAATGCGGTATACGAATCCTTTTCGGAGGGTTTGGAGGGTTGTTTTAAAATGAGGATTGGATGACGTTATTTTTCCAATAGAAATGGCTTTAGATGAAACATTGGTAAGGGTCAGCGATTGAGTCAAATTTTTCTGGTTAGGTTCCCACGTTAGGCGTTGGGTTGAAAATTGATAGGCTTCTGGGATATTGATTTTTAAGTAAAGGATTTGGCTTTTAGTAGGATGGTTGCTGGTGATGATTTTGATTGATTTCTTCTGCGGTCCGGTTCGATTTGAAAGATCAAATATGACCTTCAGTATTCCACTTTCGCCGGGGAGATAGTTCTTTTTTTCTGGGCGAATGCAAATGCAACTACAGGATGGACGTAGGGATAAAAATTCGATGGGAGTCTGCCCCGTGTTGCGAAATTTAAAATCCACTTCTTTTTTTAATTGTGCAGGATGAACGGCAACCGTTATTTCTTTCTTCTCCCATTCAATCGATGCCATCACACCGATGGTGGAGAAGAGAAAAAGACTAAATAGAAACGGAAGATTTTTCATGTAGAAAATCTATCAATAGATTAGGGAAATGCAACATTCTCTCGTGCGAATTTCTGCGGGATAAAGGTTTTTTTAGAAGGGTATCGTCGTTCACTGACTTTGTAATGGAGAGGATTTATGACAAAAAGAAAAGCAGAGATATCCATGCATAGTTATGGACTATACGATGGGTGGGATCGTGAAAGTAAAGAGCTTCCCTCTTTGGTGGCCATCACAACGGAAATTGAAGCGGCATTGGATGTTGAGTTTGGCTATATTCTTCGCATACGAAATGCACGTAATTGCAGGATCACCTTTCGTATTGAGCATCCGCTGTTCAAGGATGCCGATGGAAAAGTGGCCGAGCCATTTGTTGGAGCACTATATGTGAAGACCAATGATTTTCGCTTTTTTCTGGGAGATACAATTTGGGCGCCGGTTTCGGATAAGCGAGGGGCGTGGCGGTTGACCACTTGGCTGGATGGTGAACAGGTGGCTGATAAAATATTGACCTTAATCTGATCGGTGAGAAACGCGCGCTATACGGATTAAATGAGGAGGCTTTTTGATTTAAATATGGAGGCAAACTTGTTGTTTTTGGTTTCTTCTATATAATGTTTTCTAAAGATAGGGGATGAACCCAAGTCATACACAAGGAGGGAATAATGGGTGTTGTATCAAATTTATTAGATTCAAAGGGCGGGGAAGTTTTGACCGTGAATCCAGAAAGCTCGGTGCGAGAAGCCGTGGAAAAAATGGAAAAAATATCTGCAGGAACGGCATTGGTAATGGCAGATGGTTGTGTGGTTGGTATTGTTTCCGAACGCGATATTATCCGTAAGGTTGTCCTTTCGGGGAAAAGCATTAGTGATGTTAAAGTTCAGGATATTATGAGCACGGAGCTGACCACCATCACGAAGGAGACGAGTCTCGACGATTGCATGAAATTGATTACAGAAAAACGGATTCGTCATTTGCCCGTATTAGACGATGGTAATCTGTGTGGTATTGTCTCAATTGGTGATGTTGTTAAATATCTGATTGTCGAAAAAGATTTTAAGATTAAAAATCTCGAAAGCTACATTAGTGGTGTGATGTAGGTTGCGATTTTTCTTTAATTAAAAAGCTCCCCAATTGGGGAGCTTTTTTTTAAAGGACTAAGCTGTTAGCTCAATAACGCTTTAGATTTTTCGTAGACATTTTCAGTGGTGAATCCGAATTTTTCTTGCAGGACGCTGAATGGGGCGGAGGCACCAAAGTCATCTTTGGTCACCGTTGCTCCGTGTCGGCCCACGTAGCGATCCCAGCCAAAACGGGTGCCTGCTTCAATTGCGATGCGTTTTGTGCAGGCATTCGGCAATACGGACTCTTGGTAATCGGGGTCTTGTTTTTCAAAGAGTTCCCATGAAGGCATACTAACAACACGTACGTTCTTTCCCTCTTTTCCAAGCTTCTCTGCCGCGGCAAGGGTGATCTCAACTTCAGACCCTGTGGCGAGCATGAGGAGCTCGGGTGTGCCATCGCCACTTTGCCAAAGAGAGTAGGCTCCCTTTTTAACGAGGTCGGCTGTTGGGAAGACTGAGCGGTCGATAGTCGGGATGTTCTGGCGCGTGAGCAATAGAGCGGTTGGACCCATTTTGTTTTCAAGTGCGGCCTCCCACGCGATAACCGTTTCGGTGGCATCGGCCGGACGAAGAACGGTCATGTTGTGAATCATACGTAGGCTGGCCGTGGTTTCGATGGGCTGATGAGTGGGTCCATCTTCACCTACACAGAAGCTATCGTGTGTGAATACATAGATGACGGGCAGGCCCATGAGCGCGGCCATGCGGGCGGCGGGGCGGACGTAGT
>JAOZSZ010000010.1 GCA_029939385.1 Pontiella sp.
GTTGGGGCCAATCGAAGAAAGTACCATTATGAAAAAGGCAGGATTGAGATTCCCACCAGGATCAGGGTGTTGATCAATACCACTTCCGCGCAGCGTCGGTTGCCGATTACGACCGGTAACATCGGTACGCCTGTTTTGGCGTAGTCCTTGTTTTTGGTGCCCGCAAAAGTGAGCTCGCGGGGGGCTTCATTAAAACCACAAATAATCGAATGGAGTTGCTGGCCTGCATCGAGGGGCTTCGTTCTTTAACGCGTCCGTGCTCTGTGGTGCTGACGAGCGACTCAAAATATGTGGTGAATGCCATGGTGAAAGGCTGGGCCAAGCGCTGGCGTTCTAATGGATGGAAACTTTCCCCATCGAAGTCGGCAAAAAATCCCGATCTTTGGGCGCTTCTTCTTGAGTTGTGCGAAAAACATGAGGTTCGTTTTGAGTGGGTAAAGGGGCATAGTGACCATCCCGAAAACGAGCGTTGTGATGAGCTGGCGGTTGAGGCATCAAAAGGTAAGAACCTGCCCGCTGACTCTGGTTTTGAAAGCCCTCTGATCCCTGAAGGCGATTTATTTAGTTTGTAGAAAAAAGGAACCCTATGAAAAAGACCTTTAAATTGACTCATTCCAAAATTAAGTACCCTCGGCTGATCGAGGGCGTGAGGCACGATATCCGAAAGTATATTAAACGAGAGCGCCGCAAGGAACTTCCCGAGGCGGTTGATTTCTGGGATTTCGACTGCAAATTCGGGGATACCGAGGCCGAGGCCAAAGGGGTTCATCTCTCCGAAATTGATCAGTATATTTCGACGGCGGAGACCCGCGAGTTGCTTTCATTTTATATTGAAATTATCGCCAAACCGGGCATTCGAACCAAAAAATTAAAACCAGAAGATGCCCCCAAGACCACTCATCTTGAAATCAAGAAGTTTGGCGCGGGTTCCATCAGCGAAGATGGTGACTAATTTTCGGTTAGCCGAACGATTGGCGTAATTGTTCTTCCGCGGCATTTTTCCACTCCTCAGAAATAGAAGCGTTGGTTCGAACGTAGAGCCGCCGCGAGACGATTAGATTAAAAGCCTCGGCCGAGGCAAATCGATCGAGAAGATGCGATGGGTGGCGTTGGATACATTTTGCGAGTTGCTCTATTAGATCCAGTGGTTCTTCGTGCTCGGGAACTAATATAAATTGCCAAAGTCCATCCGGCTCGGTGGTGATGGCTTGGTCGATAAACGTTTCGATAGCACCGCAATGGTTAAAAAGATTTGATCCGTGAATGAGTATGGCACGTCGATTGCCCCGGCCGGGAAGAGTTTGGTTTAGTTGATCCACATGAATGCGGTGTTGTTCATGAAAGAGGCCGCGCAGTCGTTGTCCGCAAAAGCGTGGGGTGATGGGGTCGGCGGGTAAATGGGGATGTTCATCGAGCAGGATTTCAATCTTTTGAATATCATCAGGCGAAAGATGTGCCGTTTGTTTAATGCCATATGGCGGCCGTTTTTCGTGAATAAAATCCCACTTCGCGCAGTCGTTACGCAATACCGTTCCTGGAAGAATGAGCGTCTGCATACATTGAACCTGCACGTCAGATCCAAAGGCCAGTCCCCAGTCTAGACTTTGCTGAACTTCGGTAAGGGTCTGCCCGGGCAGTCCATACATAATATCGAGTACAACATGTACGCCAGCTTTGCAAAGAGCGCTTATACCTTCGGCCGTTTTGTTGAGCCGAATAGGGCGGGAGACGTTTTTGAGTACCTTCGGGTCGATGCTCTGTACGCCGACTTCGACCGCAGTGAAGTGGGCCTCGCGCATAAGGCGGGCTTGCGTTTCGGTTAAGGTGTCGGGGCGGATTTCTGCAAAGAAAGCAATGCGATGGTTGCGGTTGAGTTGGGCAAGTTCAGTGAGTAGTTCGGTGAAATCGGAGCGGGCGTTAAAGGTGGGATCGACGAATCGTATTTCGGTGGCGCCGAGGTCGCGAAAGCGTCGGATACGTGCAAGTACCTGTTTTTGGGTCAGAGCGCGTAGGCCGGAGTGGAGCTGGTAGTAGCGGCAATAAGAACAAGTGAGCGGGCAACCGCGTACGGTTTCGAGATAAACCACGGGACGGTTTTGTACGCAGCGCATGATGGTCTCTTCGCTCGGTTGCGCGGCGGCCAATTCGACGGGAGGTGGTGGCAGGGTTCCCCATTCCCAACCGTTGGATTTAAAGAGGGCCAGGTTGTCGAAATAAATCGGTGTGCCGGTGCGCCATGCCGAGAGTAGGGCCGGAAAGGTGGATTCACCTTCTCCGGTTATGATGGCATCGAATACCGGTGGCTCTTCGAAAAGGAGGGGATGTTCTTTCGCCACCTCGGGGCCCCCAACCATAATCTTGAGGGAACTCTTTTTTTCTTTTAATAGAGCAGCGAGGCGGAGGGTGCGCTCGATATTCCATAAATAAAGGGTGCAGGCAAGAATGTCGGTGCCGGAAGAAAGGATTTTTTCGGCTAAGTGCTGGGTGTCGAGTTCATCCCATTCGACGGGAGAAAAGGAGGAGGCATGGAAGGCGGCCTCGGGACTGTGTTGCAAGGCATGATCCAAATAAGCTCCTGCAAAAGGAAAGTTTTCTCGTGTATTATGGGTGTCATTGTCGAGGAGAGGAAGCTGAAGATAGAGGATCTGTATTGGAGTCATGTGGGGAACATAGTGGGTGGACTCCTGTAAATGAATCGGAAAGCCATTTTTTTTCGTGTATTTGGAGGGTGTGGGTTGTAGATTGCGCGTTTCATTTTTAGGAGAATCAGTTTATGGCAAAGCAGAAGAAAACAGCGATTAGCCCTACTCGCGGCGAAAATTATCCGGAGTGGTATCAGCAGGTGGTGCGCGCGGCGGAGTTGGCAGAAAATAGCGATGTGCGCGGGTGTATGGTGATCAGGCCTTGGGGCTATGCGCTGTGGGAAAATATTCAGCGTAGCCTGGATAAAATGTTTAAGGATACGGGCCATGAGAATGCCTATTTCCCTCTTTTTATTCCGAAGAGCTATCTGGAGAAGGAGGCCGAACACGTTGATGGTTTTGCCAAGGAGTGTGCGGTCGTGACGCATCATCGTCTGGAAATGGGCGAGGATGGCAAGCTTCATCCGGCGGGCGAGCTGGAGGAGCCGTTGATTGTGCGGCCAACGTCGGAAACCATTATTGGAGCCACCTATGCAAAGTGGGTGGAGAGCTATCGTGATCTGCCGATCCTGATCAATCAGTGGGCCAATGTGGTGCGTTGGGAAATGCGTACGCGCCTCTTTCTCCGTACCACCGAATTCCTTTGGCAAGAAGGGCATACGTGCCATGAAACAGAGGCGGAGGCTTTAGAGGAAACCCGTACGATGTTGGAGGTTTATAAAACCTTTGCGGAGGAATATATGGCGATGCCGGTGCTGACCGGCGAAAAGACGCCGGGCGAGCGTTTTCCTGGCGCAGTGAGTACGCTCTGTATTGAAGCGATGATGCAAGATCGTAAAGCGCTTCAGGCGGGAACAAGCCATTTCTTGGGTCAAAATTTTGCGAAGGCGTCAAATATTCAATTTAGTAATCGGAGTGGGGCGAAGGAGTTTGTTTGGACTACTTCATGGGGCGTTTCAACCCGATTGATTGGTGCCATGATTATGACGCATGCTGATGATGATGGCATGATGATGCCCCCGCGCCTTGCACCGAGTCATGTTGTGATTCTGCCGATCATTCGCAAGGAGGAAGATCGCGAGGCGATCATGGAATATTGTAATGAATTAGCTTCCTCTCTTCGGGAAAAACGATTCCACGAGCGCGATGTTGAAGTGGTGGTGGATGGTCGTGATATTAATGCGGGCGAAAAAGGTTGGAGCTGGGTGAAGAAGGGCATTCCCATTCGTGCGGAGGTTGGCCCTCGTGATATGGCGAATAAAGCGGTCTTTATGGCGCGGCGGGATACGGGAAAAAAGGAAGGCGTTGATAAGGATGTCTTTGTTGAGAATATCGTTCAGACATTGGAGGATATTCAACAAGGAATGCTTCAGAAGGCGCTCGATCACCGTACGGAAAACACGAAGGAAATTGATTCTTACGATGAGTTTGTGGCTTTCTTTACGCCAGAAAACAAGGATCGCCCAGAGGTGCACGGTGGCTTTGCTATGAGCCATTGGTGTGATGATGAAGTCTGTGAGAAAAAGATTAATGATGAGCTATCTGTAACGATTCGTACGGTTCCATTGGATCGCTCTGAAAGCAGTACGGGCGAATGCATCTGTTGCGGAAAGCCTAGCGAAGGTCGAGTTGTATTTGCGAAAAGCTATTAAAAGGAATCAGTAATGTTATACGCATTACTCGTTACTTGCCCATTTTAACCGGTTGAACTAGATTGTTTTGATTATGCGATTTTATAAATATTTCTTATTGTTTTTTGGGGGTCTTTTCCTTTTTGGTGAGGTTGTTCATGCCGCTACGGAGGAGGCCTTTATTGTTGAAGAAAAGGGGCGAAATACGTGGCATATGATGCTGGATAAGAAGATGGATACCTCTTCCAAGCAATGGGTCTATGCTCGTAAAACTCAGAATAAGGGTTGGCTGAAAAAGGCGGATCGGCGGATGCTCTATTTGGTGCGACGTTGGCCCAATAGCAAAGAGGCTCCTTGGGCACAACGCGCTCGAGGGGATATGCTTTATGCGCGTGGGAAGTTCAAAGAAGCATTTCGGGAGTATCAACATTTAATCAATAACTATTCGAGTCGAATGCTTGATTATTCCTCGGTGCTGGAAAGTCAGTTTGCTATTGCCGTTAATGTTATGGAGCAACGGCGGATGCGATGGTTTTTTGGAGGGTATCGTGCGCCAGAATATTCGGTGGAATATTTCGAGGATGTGATTCGTAACGGACCGCAGGGCGTACGGGCTGCAGAGGCACAGTTCTTTATTGGGCAAGCTTATCGGGAGGCCAATGAGTTAGAGATGGCAATTTCTGCTTATGGGGTATTGGGATATCGCTATTCCGAGAGTTCTTTTGCCGAAAAGGCTGCATGGTTGCAGATTATTTGCTTAGACAAGTTGCGGGAAGAATTTCCAAATAGTTTGGATATTCTTGATCGTCAATTGACTTCTACTACAGTTTTTTTGACCACCTATCCCCAGTCGACCCACAAGGGGAAGATTATTCAATTGCGGAATCGTCTTTATGAAATGAAGGCAAAAAAGGTGTTCGACGAAGCCATGTTTTACGCCAAAATCCCCAAAAAGCCAAAAGCAGCTATTATTTACTATGAACGGATGCTTAAAGAATATCCCAAAAGCAAGCTCGTTCCTGAGGCTGAAAAGCAGATTGTTGAGCTAAAGGATTTGATGGCAATCTCTCGCGCTACACGAATATCTGTTCAGCAAAAAACAGAAGTAATGACCAATAAAAAGGGTTCTGAAAATGTTGAAAAGTAGGCGCCTTGTTGGATTATTGTTTTGGGGCAGCCTGCTTTCCTTTGCTGGGGCAAGTGATTTTGATCTTCCTGATGAGCCCTTTGATATTCGCGCGGGACGGATGGAGTATGTCGATGGAACCCTTGTGGCTAGCGGTGGGGTGACGGGGCGTTTTGAGAATGTGATGATCCGTGCCGATCGGATTCGTGGTAATCCTGAAACAGGCGACCTGCATGCCGAAGGTGATATTTTGTTCGAGCGGGGAAACATGCTTTGGCAGGGAAGTGAACTCGACTATAACTTTATTAAACAAGATGGATTATTTGGTCCATCGTCGCTTTATTTTGAACCTGCTTTTATGAGTGTTGATCATGTTGAGCGGGTCTCTACAAATGAATATTTATTACGCGGTGCGACCTTCACCACCTGCCCGAAAGATCATCCCCATATTAGTGCGCATGCCAAGGAAGCGCGATTGATTGGAGAAAAATATATTCAGGCAAAAGGGGTGACGTTTTATGTGGGGAAGGTTCCGGTGATGTATGTGCCATTCTGGCGTCACACCTTGAGCGAAAACATGTTTACCTTTAATTTTGGTATCGGAAGCGAGTGGGGGACCTATCTTCAAACTAAAACCACGGTCCCTATTACCGAAAATGTGAACTCCATCACAGATGTTAATTTATACAGTCATCGGGGCGTCGGATTGGGGCAGGGGTTTGCCTGGGAATATCCTAAAGCCGTGGGGGCGTTTGCCGCCTTCTATCTGAAGGATGAGGACCCCCATTCCCGCTATGATTTGTTAGATCCCATTGGGCAACAGATCGGTGATGATCGCTATCGTTTTAAGCTGGAGCATATCCAAAACTTTACCGACACCCATTATCTAAATACGAAATGGAACTATCTCAGCGATCCGGCCATTCTTGAAGAATTCTTTAAGTCAGAATATCGCAATAATGCACAGCCCGAAAATTATGCATCGTGGGTCTATGGAAATAGCTATGTTGGCTCCGAAGTTTTTGTGAATAAACGCTTAAATGATTTTTATGAAAATACCGATCGGGTTGAATATTCAGCCGACCTCTATCGCACTCGCCTTGGAAACTCTCCATTCTTCCTTCAGAGCGAAAACGCCATCGCGCACCTCGAACGGGTTCATTCCTCAACAAATACTCTTGCTGGCAACGCATATGATTCGGTACGCATCGATTCCGCTAATGCGCTCTACCTTCCGCAACGATACGGTTTCCTAAATCTGGTTCCGCGCGCTACTTATCGCGCTACCTACTATTCTAAAACCGGCGGCGGCAGTGAGGAGTTCCGCCAGATTCCTGGGGCAGGAATGGAGGTTTCGTTTCAGGCTACCAAAATTCTTTCAGAGCAAGAGCATTGGTACGGAAAAGGGCTACGTCATAAGATTGAACCGTATGCCGATTATATCTATGAAAACACTTCGATTTCCGCGAATCGGCTATTTCCAGTTGATGGTTTTGATGATGTTGATACGTTGAAAGACGAAAATAAAGTGCAAATCGGTTTGCGTAACGTGCTGCAAACCCAGCGAGATGGGCGGTTGGCTCGTTTCATCGATCTTGATCTCTACACCTATTACCTTGTTGAAAAGAATGGGGCGTCAAATGACTTAGACTTGCTCTATATCGATGCACGTATGCCCCTCACTAAACGGACAATGGTAGATCTAGAGGGTAAGTATGACTGGTATGCTGGTAAAATTTCTTATTTCAATACACGTATTTCCTACGATCACGATGACCTCATTTTTTCACTTGAGCATTTGTATGAGGAGAGTGCTCGTTCGCTGTGGACCCCTCGCATTGATCTGTTTCCAACAGGGAATACTTCGGTTGAGGTATATGGGCGCTACGATGACAACGATAATGATTTGCAGGAGGTTGCGTTGGTTGGGTATAAGAATTTTTGCTGTATGCGCTATGGTCTTGGCTATCATTACTATGATGATGGAGAGCAACGCATTATGTTTTCTATCGGTCTCTCTGCCTTTCCAGAAGCCCGGATCTCTAGCGGATTCTAGCGCATGATCATAAACCCAAAACAAAAGTTTTGGGTTTAGTTTTCTTATACTCAATCATCTTAGCCTTAGCCCAAATTGGTAAGGAATGAAGTTATTGCTTGATGAGTTGAAGGAATTCGTTGCGCGTGGAGGGTTCTTTTCTGAAGCTACCTAGCATGGCGGAGGTGACCATGCAGGAGTTTTGTTTTTCGACGCCCCTCATCATCATGCAAAGGTGTTGCGCTTCAATCACTACGCCAACGCCTTCGGGAGCAAGAGTATCCATAATGGATGTCGCCACTTGGTTGGTAAGTCGTTCTTGAATCTGGAGTCGACGTGCAAAGAGATCCACAATGCGTGCAAGCTTACTGACGCCAAGTACTTTCCCTTCAGGAATATAGCCGATATGACATTTCCCAAAAAAAGGAAGGATATGATGCTCGCAGAGACTGTAGAGTTCGATGTCTTTAACAATAACCATATGATTATCTTCAACGGTGAAAATGGCATTATTAATTACATCCTCTAGCTTTTGGCGGTAGCCTTTCGTTAGGAACTCTAATGCTTTGGCGGCACGATCGGGAGTGCCAACTAATCCTTCGCGCTCGGGGTCTTCACCAATTTTAGAAAGTAGTTGTTGATATAATTCATTCATAAAATTCTCCATTTAATGGAGGGAAATCTAAGCTTTCCCTCGCAAGCGCGCAAGGATGATCGATCTCATGGTAAGGATTTAAAATACGTTGAATTAAGATACGGTTTTGGTGATTAACTTAAGGGGATAAGGGGGAATTATCACTTAATAGCATTCTAGATTGAAATACATTTAAAAAGAGTTCGGCCGGATGAATCTTGACTGTATTGAACCTTGGCGTTGATGTCACTTGCTCGTTGGTGAATTAGATGCAATCCAGTGCCTTGTGCAATTAAATCCGGCATAGGAAGCCCATCATTAATAATGGTTAGGGAGAAGGTTTCATTATTGATCTCTAATTGAATATTAATATGTTCGGATTTAGCATGTCGCATGGCATTGGTAACCGCTTCGTGTGTAATGCGGTAGAGTGGTAGGGCAATCTTTTCTGGGATTTTCTGATCCGGGTTGTTAATGACAATCGAGAATTCTGTTCCAACTGTTTTAGTTAAGTTTGAACACATTTTTTCGAGAGTTTTTTTAAACCCTGTTTCGGTCATAGTTTGTGGGGATAGTTTTTCGGTTAGGTCGCTAACTTCTTCAATATTTTTCTCTGCAATCTTTACTAGTTTTGCGGCATCAACTGCTTGTGGAGAATTGGTGTAGGATAAAAAATTCACCAAAGTTTCACTATGATGCAATAAGTCAGTTAATTGATTATTCACGATACTGCAGAGTTTTTTTGATATTTCGGCACGCTTGGCTTCCGAATAATTTATCATATATTCGGAAACTTCTTGAAGTTCTTCATTTCTTTGTTGAATACGTTTTTCAAGAGTCAGTGTAAGCTCAATCGTTTTTTTATAATTATTTTTCACGATGGTGATAAATGACACGATAAGTAGCTGGGCGATGTATCCTCCCGGTTCTAACGCAACGTTCCATCCTTGTAAGCTATCGAGGTGGTACATCATTATTAACATGTTATATGGCAAGGAGAGCCCCGCAGTGAGTAAACCGATTTTGTACTGATAAAGCCATGTGGCGAAACCACAGAGGAGGAGACTCGGTAGTAATATTGATATTTCACAATACGGATAGGCAATGATTGTAAATATTATGTAGATTAGCCACGCACTTTCAAGGAGCAGCCGTCTCGGCTTTTTTCGTATTGATAGCAGGCTATTCCATACCCCTTTAAGCCTTTGGATCCCCGTCTGAATCATTTCTTTCCCTTTTTGAGATCTATAGAATATTCCTTTCGAAAGCCACCGTTAGGAAGAGTATGAAAGGTGGAATTTCCATTAATAGTCCGGAGCCGATACTGCATTATTTTGGAAGTGATTTCGTTCAATGAAGGCGTATTTGACGGGAAGTTTGTGGCTTTAATACTGATTAAACAATGATCTTCCTTAGTTGTGAGTTTAATTTTTATATTTTTAGCTTTGTACTTACTAATGGAAGAATAGATCGTTTCATGAATGATTCTAAATAGATTTTGAGTGGTTGAAGTGGGCATATTAAGATCATCTCCTTCGTATTCCATATGAAAGGTCGTCAATGAAACTTCGCTGAAATATTCTATCATTTCCTCTAAGGTTGCCTTGAATGTCATTTCTGTGAATTGAAGGGGTAATTGGGATCGGGAAAGTTTCCTGATATTCTGCATACATTTTTGAATCCGTTGCGTCATCCGCTCTGCCAAGCCCGTTTCCGAGTGTTGTGCCTCTTTTAACTTAAGGGAGAGTGCCTCACTATAGAGTAACATGCCGGTGAGGTATTGCCCCACGCCATCATGAATGTCCTGCCCGATCCTGATGCGTTCTTTTTCATCGTCTTCAATAAGTTGTTGAGTGAGTTTATCCAACTCAGTGGTGGCCTTATCAACCCGCAAAGCAAGGGTGCTTTTGAATTCATCTAACTTATCCTGCGATTCACGTATTAAACCGATTATTAGAGCCGAAATTATAGATAAAATGATGCCAGAAGGGTTGAACGATTGAAGAATAAAGTAGAGATCTCCAGAGGCAAAGTAAAGAATGAGCGTGTTTAGTAGGAGAAAGGCAATGATCGATAATAGTCCAATACGAACTCTATAAAGCCAGCTACAAAGACCAATCAGGGCAATAGAGGCAATGAGTGCGGAATCGTATCGCTCACTTGTAATTACGATAAAGGCCATAATATAAATTATGACCATTGTCCCAAAAAGAATATGTTTATTCAGAATCACTTTGAAATTATATCAGAGGGAAAATGGTTCACAATCATTTTAGATATCGAGCTAGCAAATTAGGGGATGATTAGGAGTAAAATCCAATTGCGAGAAGTGGGATGCATATCTATAGTGCATGGCCTATGAAAAATACACCTCTGCATCAACAACATATCGAACTCGGCGCCCGTATGGGCGAATTTGGCGGATGGGATATGCCTATTCAGTACGCTGGAATTCTTCAGGAGCATCAACACACCCGATCAAAGGCAACCATTTTTGATATTTGCCATATGGGCGAATTTGAACTTTCTGGTCCAAATGTACTTCAGGATCTAGAAAAATTACTGACCTGTAATTTGGCCTCATTAGACGTCGGACAGGTTCGTTATGGTTTTATGCTTAATAACAAGGGGGGCACGATTGATGACCTTACTTGTTATCGTCTCGGCACCCAGCGTTATATGCTTGTCGTTAATGCAGGAACGATCGATAGCGATGCGGAATGGGTTAAGAGTCAAATTTCTGAAGACACTCTTTTTGCCGATCTTTCCGACCAAACGGCTAAGCTTGATGTGCAAGGTCCTCAGTCGCGCAAGGCTCTTGAATCTATCTTTGAATGTACTCTTCCGGAAATTGGATATTTCCGCACTACAGAAGTCGAGCTTGATGGTATTTCTTGCATGATTAGTCGCACGGGTTATACCGGCGAATGGGGCTATGAAATTTATGCCGATAGCGCGGCAGCGTTGCCGCTTTGGAATAAAATTCTTAAAAGTGAACTGGTTGAGCCTGGTGGTCTTGGTGCCCGCGATACACTTCGTCTTGAAATGGGATACCCGCTTTACGGACACGAGCTTTGTGATACTCGTACGCCAGCCCTTACTACGCGCGGTATGTTTATTAGCAAGAAAAAGGAATTTACAGGCATTGCTGATGTGCGGAACGATCTTGAAAATCCAAAAGAGCTTTTGGTGGCTTTGCAATTTGATTCCAAGCGCGCAGCTCGCGAGCATGATAAAGTTTTCTTCAAAGAGGTTGAAGTGGGTACGGTCACCAGCGGTTCGCTGGCTCCAAGTCTTGGGGTTGCTATTGCAATGGCTTTTGTTCGTTCCGATTGTGCCGAAGAAGGCCAAACTCTTCAGGTTGAGATTCGAGGAAAGCACTTCCCAGCAACGATCGTTAATCTTCCATTTTATAAGAGCGGAACAGCCCGCGGCTTAAATTTATAAAAAGAATAGGAATAAAGCGGTTCCTTCCCTGCTGTTTATCAATCGTTTTACTTATACATTTTAAAATAAGGTGAAAGTATGAAAAAAACACCATTTTGTGCAACGAGTGAACAGGATCAAGAGATCATGTTTAAGGTGTTGGGAATTAATAATTTTGATGATTTATTCGAAGCTATTCCCGATGAACTAAAATCTGAAACCTTTAATGTTCCCGAGGGTCTTTCCGAAATGGAAATGATGCAACATATTCGCCAGATTGCATCGAAAAATTCGACTGATTTAGTGAATTTCTGTGGTGCAGGTTTCTATGATCACTACATTCCTTCTGCGGTTGATGCGCTATCAAGTCGTGGTGAGTTTTATACCGCTTACACGCCTTATCAGCCCGAGGCTTCGCAGGGCACCTTACAGGCGGCATTTGAATACCAAACCGCAATCTGTCGTTTGACCGATATGGAGGTGGCTAATGCTTCACTTTTCGATGGCGGTACTGCAATTTTTGAAGCCATTATGATGGCGTTGCGTCAGACCCGTCGCAAAAAGGTGCTGGTTGATGAAGGGGTTAACCCAATCTATCGGAAGATGCTTCGTTGCTACATGCAGAATCTTTCATTTGAGTATGAGGAAGTGGCTCTCTCTAAAGATGGTATTGCTGACCGTGCGGCTTATATTGACATACTAGATGATTCCGTTGGTGCTGTTGTTTTGCAGAACCCGAATTTTTTCGGTTGTCTGGATAATTTTACTGAGCTAGTGGACAGCATCCATGCGGTGAAGGCATTAGCGATTATGTCAGTCTATCCTATAGCACTTTCACAGATTGAAACCCCCGGATCTATGGGGGCAGATATTGTGACGGGCGAAGGGCAGAGCCTTGGGCTACCCCTTAATTTTGGCGGCCCATATCTTGGTTTTATGGCCGTGCAAAAAAAATTAGTCAGGAAGATGCCGGGGCGTATTGTGGGAGAAACTGTGGATGCCCAAGGGCGCCGAGGTTATGTGCTAACTCTTCAAGCACGGGAACAACATATCCGTCGCGAAAAAGCTACATCGAATATTTGTAGCAATGTTCAGCTTTGTGCTTTACGCGCGATTATTTATCTTTCACTCATTGGAAAAGAAGGCTTTAGAGATCTGGGTCAACAGTGTATGGATCGCGCAAATTATGCGTGGGACAAGCTTACGGCTATTGATGGAATTGAACCCGTATTCGACCGTCCCTTCTTTAACGAATTTGCCATACGATTACCCAAAAGCGCCTCTGATGTTATTAGCGATCTTATCCCTCAAGGCATTGTGGCTGGGTTTCCCGTTGGGCATTACTATGAAAACATGGAAGATGTTTTGCTGCTTTCTTTTACCGAAATGCGGACCAAAGAAGAAATTGATATTTTGGCTGTCAAGATTGAGTCCGTATTGAAAATCTAAGAGGTGTTATAATGAAGTTAATATATGAAAAATCCTCACCGGGGCGTTTCGGGGTTCCTGTATCTTCGATCAAACTTTCTTCACCGAAAGAGATTTCTAAAAAATATTTACGTAGCACACCGGCAGAGTTGCCGGAAGTTTCTGAAACAGAAGTGGTGCGGCATTTTACGGACCTCTCTCGGCTAAACTTTTCCATTGATACTCATTTTTATCCATTGGGTTCTTGTACGATGAAATACAACCCAAAGGCATGCGAAACTGCGGCAAATCTTCCGGAACTAACGGGTATTCATCCTTTATGGCCACAATTGTATGGTCGTGGTTTGCTGGCTCAGGGGTCCCTCGGAATCCTTTATAATATGGATCGGTTGCTTTCCGAAATTACGGGACTTGATGAGTTTACACTTCAGCCCATGTCTGGTGCACACGGAGAACTAACTGGTGTAATGATGATGGCGGCGTATCACAAGGATCGTGGTAACAAGAAAGATCATATTATTATTCCAGATTCGGCACACGGAACTAACCCGGCTAGCGCACGATTGGTTGATTATAATGTGGTAACCATTCCGTCGGATGAGAATGGAATGATGGATTTTGATCTGTTTAAAGCGGCACTTAACGACAAGACCGCAGGGGTAATGTTAACCAGCCCGAATACGCTCGGCGTATTTAATGTGCGAATTAAGGAAATCTGTGATGCGGTCCATGAGGTGGATGGATTGATGTATTATGATGGGGCAAACTTTAATGCAATTATGGGGCGCTATAAGCCTGGAGATATGGGTTTTGATGTCTGTCATCTAAATTTACACAAATCATTTGCAACACCACACGGTGGTGGTGGTCCTGGAGCTGGGCCAGTAGGTGTCGGGGAAAAGTTGCGTCCCTACCTTCCTATTTCTCGGGTCATCAAGACGGAGGATGGAAGCTTTGCTCTTAACTATGATGAACCTAAAAGTATTGGCTATATCGCTCCGTTTTATGGGAACTTTGGCATCATTACGCGGGCTTATGTCTACTTGTTGATGCTAGGGCGTGAGGGAATCCTCGGAACGAGCGATCGAGCCGTGCTTAATGCAAACTATTTACTAGAAAAACTGCGGCCGCTTTTTGGAGATAAAAAGAAAGGACGTTGCATGCATGAGTTTGTTTTCTCTGGTAGCTTTCTTAAAGAGAATGGGGTGAACACTCTTGATTTGGCCAAAGGCATGATCGATCGAGGCATTCACCCGCCAACGGTCTATTTCCCGCTTAATGTGCCCGAGGCAATTATGATTGAGCCCACCGAGACGGAGGATCTTGATACCCTGAATAATTTTGTAAAGGTTATAGAGGAGCTGGTGGAGCTTTCAAAAATAAATCCTGAAAAGTTGCATCAAGCACCGAACACCACACCGGTGGGTCGGCTTGATGAAGTTAAGGCAGCTCGTGATATGCGATTGAGCTTTATGCTATAAACATGATCATAATACTTATGATTGAACGTGATGTGATTATTTAGGTCTATTTCGACGTATATGACCAAAAAAGGAGTTAGATCATGATGAAAACAATAAGTATTGCGGCGATTATCTTAATGATGGCAGGATTTTCTTCTTTTGCCGACGAGCCTCGAGCTTGTTCTATCAAACCTTCTGAATGTAAAAAGATTACATGTTCAACTTGTGTAGCAGATAAGGTCTGTGAGAAATGCATGGCGAAGAAGGAAGTAAAGAAGTGTGGTGCAGATTGTACAAAGCGGTGCTGCGCATAAATCGAAGGATTAAGAAATAATTTTAATATTGGCTTTGT
>JAOZSZ010000154.1 GCA_029939385.1 Pontiella sp.
TCCGTTGCTGATGGAGGTGACGCGGAACCAGTCGTTGGAGTCGCCGCCGAGGGTGGTGTTTAGGAAGCGCTACGTTTAAAGAGGAGCTTCTTGATGGGTTGCTGGACAAACAGATGAATTCGCTGATGAGGGATTCTATCGTTGGGGAGCCTCGTCGAATGCATGATCATTCTGAAGCGGAGCGACTATTGAACGAAGCCGTTGGTGTTCTCGGCTTTGATCTTTCAAAAAAGAATCGATTGAAGCGAAACGATGTCAGTAAAGAACTGATTGCATGGTTTTTGTCGGAAAAAACATCCGTGGGGCAGGAGTGGATTGCTCAGAAACTGGGAATGGGGAATCGGGCGAACGTAAGTCGAGCGATTCGTCATATCGAGGGTGCTAAAGACGGAGTGATACATAAAGGGAAAAGAACGCTGGGAAAAATGTTCAAATGTCTCTCTGACACCTTTTCAAGGTCTGAACAAACCGCTGCGTTGCCGCATCTAATGTGGATGCAACGG
Source organism: Pontiella sp. (assembly GCA_029939385.1). Lineage (GTDB taxonomy): Bacteria > Verrucomicrobiota > Kiritimatiellia > Kiritimatiellales > Pontiellaceae > Pontiella. The sequence goes on from JAOZSZ010000154.1 coordinate 504, forward strand.
TGCTGATTTTCCAATATTTGGATGCTGTAAACGTCGTGCAGTTCGGCACGGTTCATCCAGTTGGGCCGGGTTGGGTAGGTGAGGCGAGTTCGAGAAACTCGGCTACAAAAGAGAGCCGGATGTTGTTGTTGTCGCGATCCGTGACCGCGGTGATCCTTCTGGGTTTGTCGAAGGAAAGAGGAGTCTTTTTGGAAACCAGTTTCTCCGAATGAAAAAAGGGTTTATTTTGGGCCGGTTATTCGTTATTAATTGCCGCCTGTTTAGAACCTAACAACTTAATAACTTAACAACGTAAGAACTTAAAACATTCGACGGGAACGGAGGACTCCATGGCTGGTCATAGTAAATGGGCAAATATTAAGCATCGAAAAGGTCGTGCGGACGCTGCGCGCGGCAAGGTGTTCAGCAAGATCGCCAAGGAAATTATTGTGGCGGCTTCGATGGGCGGCGGAAATGTGGACGATAACATTACGCTGCGTGCGCTTGTGCAGAAAGCTAAAGGCGTTTCGATGCCGAAGGACAATATTGACCGCGCGATTAAGCGGGGAACCGGTGAGCTCGAAGGCGGTCAACTCGAAGAACTGGTTTATGAGGTGTACGCGCCGGGCGGTATGGCGATGATTGTGGAGGCGCTTACCGATAATAAAAATCGCGCGGCCTCCGAAATTAAAAATGTGCTCACCAAAAACGGTGCCAACCTCGCTCAGCAGGGAGCGGTCAGTCGTAGTTTTCAGCGCAAGGGGCAAATCGTTATCGCGGTCGATGCAACCGATGAAGAAGCGTTGATGGATCTCGTGCTCGAAGCGGGCGCCGAAGATATGACCCGCGAAGACGATCAGTTCGAAGTGATTACTGCGCCCAACGACTACATGGCCGTTTCCACAGCCGTTTCCGACGCGAGCATTGAAACCATTTCATCGGAAGTCACCATGATCCCCGATCTGCCGACCGCGATCTCAGACAAAGCCGTTGCGGAAAAGATGCTGAGATTTATCGATCTGCTCGAGGAGCTCGATGACGTTCAAAACGTCTATCCCGCCTTTGATATCGACGACGCTATTCTCGCTGAACTCGAATAAGTTCTACTTTTATGGAAATGATCCGCATTTTAGGAGTCGATACGTCGTTGCGCTCGTCGGGCGTGGCGGTGATTGAGGTGTCCGGTCAGCAGATGCGCGCGTTGGCGTATGGGAATATTAAGAATAAGCCGAAGCTCAAGCATTCGGAATGTCTCGCCGCGATCCACCGAGAAATCGACAAGCTGATTAAAGAGTTTTCCCCAGATGAGGTGGCAATTGAGGGGGCGTTTTTCTATAAGAACGCGAAGACGGCGATGATTCTCGGGCAGGCGCGCGGCGCGGTGCTTGCTCTGAGTGCGTTGCACAGTCTGCCGGTTTGTGAATATTCCCCAAAGACGGTTAAGCGGGCCGTGGTCGGGGTGGGGTCGGCTCAAAAGGATCAGGTTGCAAGGATGGTGATGCGTTTGTTGGGATTGGAAGAACAGCCTCAGGAAGACGCCGCCGATGCACTCGCGATTGCTATTTGTCATGCCCATCAACGAGGTGTGCCGGAAGCCTTGCGTTCAAAACCAATTTAATGATAGTTTCTGCACTCTTACACGAAAATATAAGGAGAAAAACCTGATGGAAATTAATGAAATCAAAAAAGTCGTGAAAATGATGAAGGACAATGATCTTTCCGAATTTGCGTTGGAAGAAGAGAATTTTAAACTGCAACTCAAGCGAGGCGGCGAGACTGTGACACAGGTTGTTTCCGCTCCGCAGATGGTTGCTGCCCCCGCCATGGCTCCGTTCGCAGCCGCTCCGGTTGCTGTCGCACCCGCTACCGAGGCGCCCGCTGTTGATGACGGGTTGATTGAAGTTACCTCTCCGATGGTTGGAACTTTTTATAGTTCGCCGTCGCCCGATACGGATGCGTTTGCTTCTGTGGGAATGAATATCACTGACGACAGCGTGGTTTGCATTGTGGAAGCCATGAAGGTGATGAATGAGATTAAGGCTGAAGTGAAAGGCACGATCAAAAAGATCCTTGTCGATAACGCTACGCCTGTTCAATTCGGTCAGGCGCTTTTTCTCGTTGATCCCGCATAAGAAATTTGAAATGGGAAACTTGAAATAAGGAGAGTCTTGTAATCTGAGGTTTTCGAATTTCAAATTTCAAGTTTCATCTTTAACCCAAAGGGTTTAACTATGTTTGAAAAAGTATTGATTGCCAATCGTGGTGAAATTGCGTTGCGGATTATTCGGGCCTGCAAGGAGATGGGGATTCGGTCGGTCGCGGTTTATTCCGATGTCGATGCGGAATCGCTTCATGTGCAAATGGCCGATGAGGCCATTTGCATTGGACCGGCGGCGGCGGCCGACAGCTATCTGAAGATATCCAATATCATCAGCGCGGCGGAAGTGACCGATGTGGATGCGATCCATCCGGGCTACGGTTTCCTTGCAGAAAACGCGCATTTCGCGGAGATCTGCGAAAGTTGCAATATCACCTTTATTGGCCCCAAGCCGGATTTGATCCGAAGTATGGGTGATAAGGCGATTGCACGCGACACGATGAAAGCCGCCGGCGTTCCGATTACGCCCGGTTCTGACGGGATTTTGCCGGATTCAGATGCCGCCATCGCTTTCGCTCGTGAAATGGGTTATCCCGTTCTGGTTAAAGCCGTTGCAGGTGGTGGAGGAAAGGGAATGCGCGTGGCGCATAACGATGTCAGCCTCGCTCAGGGATTCATGATGGCCAGCGCCGAAGCGGAAAGCGCATTCGGCAATGGCGATTGCTTTATGGAGAAATACATTGAGTCCGCTCGTCATGTTGAAGTGCAGATTATCGGCGACAAACACGGCAACGCGGTGCATCTCGGAGAGCGCGACTGCTCTATCCAGCGTCGCCACCAGAAACTCGTGGAAGAATCTCCATGCCCAACGCTGACCGATGAACAGCGTAAAGAGCTCGGCGATATCGCCGTGCGCGCCGCCAAAGCGGTTCAGTACGATAGTGCAGGAACCATCGAGTTTCTTTATGACGAAACGGCCGAGAAATTTTACTTCATGGAGATGAACACCCGAATTCAGGTGGAGCATACTGTTAGCGAAGAAGTGACTGATATTGACCTGATGAAAGAGCAGATCCGTGTCGCCGCAGGTGAAAAACTTTCGTTCACGCAGGAGGATGTCAAAGTACGCCACCACGCGATTGAGTTTCGCGTGAATGCCGAAGATCCCTACAACAACTTCATTCCGTCGCCCGGAAAAGTAGAAGCGGTTCATTTCCCCGGCGGCCCCGGCATTCGCGTAGATTCCCACGTTTACAGTGGCTATACCATCTCACCCTATTACGACAGCATGATTGCTAAAATCATTGCGCGCGGTTCTAATCGTGCCGAGGCATTGGCTCGATTGCATCGTGCGCTCGAAGAGTTCACCATTAATGGCCCGCACACTAGCGTTCCGCTGGGTGAGGCACTGCTGGCTGACGACCGATTTCAGAAGGGTGAATACAATACGGCTTTCCTTGAAAAATTCATGCACGACAACTTTATTGTCGAAAGGTAAGCCGCTGGCGCGGCAGTTATTAGGTGTTTGTTATTCGTTATCGGAGAAAATTCTGACGGGGTCTTATCGTTTTTCTCTCGAACCAAATAACCCATATCCAATAACAAATAACCGCCAGCTTTTTGAGCTGGCTCAGAAGGAGAAACATTATGAGTGATAAAGAAAAAAAAGAAGCAGCCCCTCCAGGGCAGAACTATCCCGTCCCCGAAGAAAAGCGTGATGATGCCGGACTGGGTTCGGTGC
>JAOZSZ010000334.1 GCA_029939385.1 Pontiella sp.
TTCGCCCCGTTGCTTCCGTTGCTCACAGAAAAGCTAGGCTTCACCTATGCCGTGGCCGGAATGCTCTCGGTGGTCCAAAAAATCCCCTCCCTACTAAACCCGTTAATCGGTCTCATTGCAGACAAACTGGTCATTCGATCCGCCATCGTTGCCGCACCGATCGTCACCATTTTTGCCATGAGTCTTCTCGGCCGAGCCTCCTCGGTGGCCGTTCTCGCCATCCTCATGTTTACCTGCGGCATCAGCGGGGCCGTTTTCCATGTAACCGCCCCCGTTTTGATGCGACAAGTTTCCGGGAACCAGATCGGGCGGGGCATGAGCTTCTTTATGTTTGGCGGCGAAATTTCCCGAACCATCGGGCCATTGCTCATCACCGCCGCCGTCTCATGGTGGGGTCTCGAAGGAACCTGGCGATTAATCCCCTTTGGGCTGGTGGCCTCGTTCCTCCTCTTCCTCAGCCTGCGAACCATCGACAAATCCCATCTCAAAAAATTCCAAAAGAAAAGCAAAACCAAACTCTCGCAAAACATCCGAGAGATCGCCCCCTTTTTTGGCCTAGTGGCCCCCATTCTTATCTTCCGAGGCTTCTCCAAAACCGCCCTCACCCTCTTTCTTCCGGCCTATATGGTTCACAGCGGATATTCCATTAAAATGGCGGCCGCCGCCCTCGCCTTTCTGGAGCTTACGGGAGCAATCGGCGCCCTGATGGCCGGCAGCCTATCCGATCGACTCGGCAGAAAAAACGTCCTCTTGGTCATCATGGTTCTCACCCCGATCCTCATGTTTCTCTTCACGCTGGTGACCGGCCCACTGCAATGGGTTCTGCTCGGCGCAATGGGGCTCATTTTTTTCGCCAGCACGCCCGTTTTTATGGCGATGATCCACGATCTAAATTCCGATCGCCCGGCCTTTGCCAACGGCCTGTTCATGAGCGTCAGCTTCGCGGCCAGCTCCATCGTGGCTCTGCTTGTCGGTGTCTCAGCTGATCGCTACGGCTTCATACACACCTATCAAATCACGGCCGCTCTAAGCTTATTCGCCATCCCCTTTACCTTTTTCATAAAGGACCAATCGCGAGGATAGAAAAATAGGAGGGATTTAATAATGACGGCTCCATCCAATCGACCAGAAACCTCGAACCACACGGATCACGAAGTGGTACTGCATGGCACATCCATCTGCCCGGGGATTGCCGTCGGCCGGATCCACGTGATCGATGTCGATATTTCCATTCCGCAAACCCAGATCGAGCCGGGGCAGATCGCCGCCGAACAGGAGCGCTACACCCAAGCTGTCAAGGCTGCAAAACAAC
>JAOZSZ010000155.1 GCA_029939385.1 Pontiella sp.
GATATGGGGGATTCACGTTCAAGAATTTCTTTGATCCGAAGCCAACTCACTTTGCCCCGTTGCATCATGCTCATGGTCCAGCTCAGCGCAAGTAGAGGCCATTGCATATAGAGTAAATATTGGATAAATTGGGTCAGAGTGCCGAGCGTCAGCTCGCCGTGGATGATTTTACGACCCCCAAAATTAAGAATCAGGATCATGCCGAGGCTGAACCAGAAGGCCATAAAAGGCCAAAGGCATTGGCGAGACACTTGTAACAGCATATTCTTTCTAATGAGGCCGCTATTGAGCTCCTCGAATTGGCTCTTTCGGCGACGTTCTAAGGCAAAACCTTTTAGGGTACGGATGCCCGCAAAGCTTTCTTGGCAAAAGTTGGAGACTTCCGACACATGCTCCTGAAGGTCTTTTTGTTGTTTGCGCATTTTGCGTAGAATCAGGAAGAAGATTCCGACCATGGGCAGGTAAAGAGAGAAGATGAGTAGCGCTAAGCTGGGGTTCGTGAGCGCCATGATGATGGACGCAAGAATCAAGACCGTGATCGTGCGGATGCCTTGTAGCAATCCTTGGCCGATGGAGTCGCGGATAATATTGATATCCGACGACATTCGCGTCATTAAATCGCCCGTACGTTCACCGCGATAGTATTCTTGATCGAGTTGGGTTAAGCGGTTGAAAACATCGGAGCGGAGGCTGTATTCAATCTGGTGAGAAAGCTTGAGCGGAATTTTGCGGAGTAACCGCGAAAATACGACCGAGATTATGCCCAATAATAAATAGGTGGCGAGCAACTGATAAAGGGTGGATGAGTCTAATGTTTTTTCGGTAAGGCCATCGATGACCAGCCGCATGAGATAGGGGAGGTAAAGATTAATCCCTACAGCAATGAGCACACAGATCCCCGTTGCAAAAATGGCTTTGCGATGAGGAATGAGATAGTGGTTGATCCTGACGTTTCCGAGGTCGATTGGGTTTCTCCGTTTGCAAACGCACAAAGGTAAAGCCTAACCCACGGAATACAAGCGGGTAGTTAATCGAATGCCGCGTTTTCGATGCAGGTCTTATTCAGAATTCCTACGCGCACCCATTTTTGCCATTTCAGATCTTTCTTGGTCACCAACAGCCTAAGGCTACGGATTAAGGCTTGGAATTCGATCATGTCCATCACGAAGAATATCAACCATGCCACCGGTGCAAGCAAAACTAAATTGCGATGAAAACGTCTTTTGGGATCAAACAGGATTTGTATCCCCACGATGGTGCTGAGTAAGGCGATAACAGAGGCCAGCGGCAGATAGTCGCTGGTGTAGACCGTATAGATGAAAAAGATCGATAATAAGAGCGCTTCCGCAAGGAGGAGGAGTTCGGCATACACCGCAAGAGGCAGCAGCATAAAGGTGAGATAGGGATTATGTTTGGCTTGGAAGCTGAAGAAGAGTTTCCGATGCTTAATGAACGTTAGAATGCGTCCATATTTCCAACGAAGGCGTTGATTGCATAAACACTTAAACTCGGAAGGGCCTTCGGTATAGATTACAGCATTGAATGCATAGCGTGTTTTATAGCCGTATTTGAGTATTCGGGTAGACATCTCAATGTCTTCCGTAATGATGTTATGATCAAAGTCGCCCACTTCTTGTAAGACGGTTTTCCGATAGGCGGCGGCGGCCCCCCCGATAATATAAACAGAATTAAATAGAGAGTCGGCCCGTTTGAAAAAGAATCCGTGGAGATATTCTAACTGTTGCATCCACTCAATGGGTTTTTTTCGGTTTCCAACAATCACGTTTCCTGCCACGGCCCCGATGGATGGGGAGGAGAAGTGCTCCACAAAATTGGTGATGGCCTCGGGATCCATTACACTGTCGGCATCGATCGTAATAATGAATTCGCCGGTAGCATGAACGAGCGCCCGGTTCATGGCTTGGGCTTTACCGCCGTTAGAAAGATTTAGATATTTGATCGTTATTCCCGCCGGATATTCCCCGTGGTTATCCGCCATAAACTGAGTCACTTTCTCGTGAGTCATGTCGGTTGATCCATCATTAATGACCACGATCTGTAGGTTGGAATATTTCGTATTAAGAATCGATTGAATCGTTTTTATAATTCCAACTTCTTCATTCCATGCGGGAATAAGCACAGAAACAGAAGGGGTTGGTTGGGCCAAGCGCGACTTCTTTCCCCATCGTTCAACCACAGAATATAGAGGGGCGCAAGCCAGTTGAAATACATATTTCGTCAGCAATGGAACTAATAAAACAAACATAACTTTTCGAAGGGTATCGAAACATTGAATCGACCGATAGGCTTGAGTGGCCGTCAAATAGAAGACGCTCACCGTCACAGCATATAAACTCGTGAGAAAAAGAATAAATTTAAAAAGTTCTTTATAATTTCTTTTCATAATGGTTTCCAAAAAATAACGACAGAAGCTAAAGCAGATTATATGCCAATGCAACCGGATAAATAGAAGAAGTTATTCCTGTAAGTCATTAAGAATTTAAGAGTTGGGGCCTTCAAACTCCTTTCCCGTTGCGATGGGTTCTCTATTTATGGTTTAGTTTCACAACATTCTACTACGAGAGTCTTTTATATACTGAGGGAGAAATAGTTTGGAGAAGGTGTTGCTAATAGAAGGAAAGGATTCGCTATATCCCTATATTTTAGGGTGAGCAGCCGATTTATTATTATGTTTTGGGTCATTTATAATCTATTTTTCCCCGTTGTATTTCTGTTTATGCTGCCGAAGTTCTTAACGCGCATGTTGAAGCGCGGGGGCTATTTTCAGCATTTTGAACAGCGGATTGGACATTTTGGTCAACATACCAAGGCACGATTGCGAGAGCATCCTCGGGTCTGGATTCATGCGGTGAGTGTGGGTGAAATCTATGTGGCCCTACGCTTTATGAAAGCCTATCGCGACGCCCATCCGAATACCTTCTTTGCGCTCAGTACGACCACCTCAACCGGGCACGCGATTGCTCAACAGGAGATTGATCCGCGTGATGTCCTCTTCTATTTCCCCGTCGATCTTCCGGGCGTCATTAAAAAGGTGCTACGGATTATAAATCCAGAACGGTTGATTTTGGTGGAAGGTGAATTTTGGCCCAACTTGATTCGATTAGCAGATAACCAAGGAATTCCCGTGTCATTAATTAATGGGCGTATGTCGGAGCGATCGTTCAAGGGCTATCGAAAGCTTAAGCCACTTACGGCCGATGTGTTACGCCGCATTAATCCTATTTGTGTGCAAGGATGGATTGATGCGGAGCGGCTAATTGGAATTGGTGCACGGGCTGAAAGTGTACATGTGATGGGTACCATTAAATTTGATGTGGCAGAGCGCAATGTTTCGGGTGAAAAAATGGCCACAGAAATGATGCGGCGGATCGGTGTTTCGGAAGATACGAAAGTTTTATTGGGAGGATCCACCTGGCCGGGCGAAGAAGCCGTATTGTGTGATCTCTATAAAAAACTAAAAACCAAAACGGAAAAGCTCTTCCTCATCCTTGTTCCGCGCCACGTTGAGCGGGCTAACGAAATTATTCAATGTTTAGAGGAACGTAATCTTTCTTATCGGTGTCGTAGTCAAATGGATGAGCACTCGGAGGTGGAAAATCCCGATGTTTTATTTGTCGATACCACCGGCGAGCTACGCAACTTTTATTCTGTAGCCGATCTAATTTTTGTGGGAAAAAGTTTACTTGAGCATGGGGGACAAAACCCGATCGAGCCCGCCCTGTGTGGTAAGGCCATTGTGGTCGGCCCTAATATGGAAAATTTCCCGGCGGTGATGCCCATCTTTCTTAAGGACGAGGCCCTTATTCAGGTGGAAAATGTTCACCTGCTAGAAAGCACTATCACGAGCCTATTAGAGGATGATTCCGCTCGCACGGCCCTTGGAATGCGTGCCGAACAGGTGGTTAAAAAAAATCAAGGGGTCATTCAAAAAACGGTTCAACGACTAGACGCCGCCGGATAATTCGGTTACGTTTTTATTTCACCCTTACTTATGGAAGAGCCTATGTCACAGACGGATATTTATAAACAGCGCGAGCCCGTTCCTGCCGCCTCAGATAACCCTCGTTTGCGTAAGGGTCGCCGCCGCCGCTCTTCAAGCCATCGCTCATTTGATGAGCAGAAGACGCCGCGTCGGCGCAGTAAGAATTCGGGGATTCGTCGTTGGTTTCATCTCTCTCGAAAGGCCGAAAATGAAAAGAATGTTTGGTGGGGATTCCTTATTATGATGGTTGTAATCTTGGGATTTATTGCGATCTGGCAATTTTGGTTTCTAGAGCAGTCCGC
>JAOZSZ010000156.1:0-1645 GCA_029939385.1 Pontiella sp.
AGCACCGAGCTGTCCTTCAACAGGCCATCCGTATTAAAAAACCTGACGAGAGGCTTAATCATTCGGAGGGGGGCCCTTTCCGACCTATGAGCAAAGCCAGCCCACTAACAAGAGATAGCACAAACACAGCCCCCATGAAGGCAACCGTTGGAGTTCCATTAATGCAACGGAATTCAACCTGATGGCTACCCGGCGGCAGAGCAACGCCCATGCACAGATAATCAACTGTCAGCAACTCCGCCCGATTTCCATCAACAAATACGGTCCAGCCGGGCTGAAAACGTTGAGAAAAACGAAGAATTGCAGGACGGTCTGTCGTCACGTTTATAACCGCGGTCTTCTTGGTAACCTCGCCTTCCAAAGATTGAAAACCACTCGCATCCATTTGGGCTGTAATCCCCGAAGCAGAATTGACTAGCAATGTGGTTTTTGGATCATGCTGCTGCGATACCAAAATATCGCAATGCTTTTCGAGCGGTGCGGTGGTCCAACCCTGAAAGAGAGCAAAGCGGGGAATGGCCCCCTTAAACTCTAACAATACATCTGGCCGCATGCCTTGGGTCGTTGGTACTTGATAGTTCAAAACAGGCTTAAACATTTTTCCAAGTTCTGGATTTTGTTGTAGCTGTTGCATGATGGAGGCGGGTGCCGCCACATATTTGATGGCCGATAATTCCCAAAGTCGGATCTGATTGCGCCCCACCTTGCCGAGGTATTCCTTGTATGCCACTGGCATGCGCGGCATCTGCCAAATATTAAATAAGTTTAAGTCATGATAGGGGCCATCCGAGGCGAGCCATTGGTTATAAATTCCCGACTGATCGACAAAAAAGGTTCGTTCATTTGCCTGATTTTCCTTTAGGTAATTAATCAGCACGTTGCCCTTCTTTAACGTAGAAATATTGGTGGCTTTGAAATAGTGCGAAGTTAGAATTAGGCTATCTATGGCCAACACCATAACAAACACTGCGGGGACCCATTTAGCCTGTTTAAATCCTTTCCAGACGACAAAAGCCAACACACTACAAATTAAAGAAAGAGCTGCTGCATGAACCCATGCGTTCCCCATATTCTTCACCATGGTGGTGGCATACCCCGAAAAGCCCATGGAGTTAAATTCAGCAATACGCCCCGCTGGCGCAATCCAATAGTTTAATCCCGCCAATAACATAACCCCGGCAAAAGACGCACTTACGATCCAGAAAACTTTTGATACCGATTTGTCGCGGCCTTTTTGAATCAATTGATCCAATCCATAGGCCGACACGATCCCGAGGCAGACTTGAAATAGGTCAAGAAATTTGGATTGATCGCGTATATTCCCGACCAACGGAAGCTGATAGAAAAACGTATAGAGTAGGGAATATTTCCCAAAGGCGAGCCAGAAGCCAAGAATCCCAGCCATTGACCAAAACAACATTAAGCGCCCTTCTTCTGCTTTACGTTGGCGCAGCGCCATGACAACCCCATAAATGCCGAATAGAAAGGGAATGATACCTATATATTTGCTAGTAATCTTAAAGTTTCTCAACCCTTTTCCCGTCGATTCCCAGTCGACAGATTGCCCTATAGTTCCCCAATAGGGACCATCTTGGCGACCCGTCCCCCATCCGCCCCAGCCTGATGCAATCAAGTCGGGCCACTC
>JAOZSZ010000156.1:1745-4266 GCA_029939385.1 Pontiella sp.
AGCACCAAAAAGACGAGTACCTCCATTTTATAGGCATGCCCTCCCGCGGCCAACATGATCGAGTTAACCCAAAAGGCCACTAAAGCTCCAAAAATGGAAGCCAACCAACTCCGCTTCCATAAGCGGAGAAACCAAACCATGGCCATTGATCCACTGACCAAAAGAAGGGCATAAATGGTATTGGCAAAAAAGGTCAATGGCAGGATCGCCAGCAACGTATTAAACAGGGTGAAACCATAGCCGCTACTCCCCATCACTTGATTTGCACTAAAAAAGCCTGACAATAATTCTGGTAAATTATTTTTCTTAAAAGCCAATCGACCTATATTTAGATCCGAAGCAGAGAAAACCAGATCTGCATCCCATACACAGCGGAAGGTAAGGGCCGCAAGCACAGCAAAGAAGAGGATGCATAATAGGAATTTAAACGTATTGCTTTTCATAAACGGCTATCCTTTGCTTACAGAAAACCCCAATGCTTCGTTACCAATCAGGATAATGATAAATTGCTTCATCGCTTAAAAACCACAAACTTTCGGAGGATATAGTTGGCCGCCACGCTCACCGTTAAAATAAAGGCATAGGTATAGGTTATATGCCAGCCAGCCTTCCCAATTAAAACCGCTCCAAACCCTGTTCCTACAAGAAAAACAACCAAAGAAATCAAAAAGAAGAGCATTATCTCGTGATGAGCACGATGCTTCCCACTTTCGAATACATACAAAATGTTGAGAATATAAACCACGATGTTTGAAACAACGAAACAGAATCCTTTAATAATCCAATAGTTTCTCATAAGGGTTTCAGGCGAGACGGAATGAATGGAAAACCCCAGCATCTCAATAAGCTCTACCACGGGATCACCCGGCTTTAAACAAGGGAATACAAGCCAAGCCAACAGATAAAATACCGTCATATCCGCAACAACCGATATCCCCCCACAAATCACATATTTCACCAACTGGGTGTATGGGCATTCTTTACGCCTTAGGAAATCATGTAGGTTTTTCAAAAAGGGCATAGTCCATCTACTTCCATTTATTAGGATTCAACTTTGAGAAAACATCGATCCCTCGAAAAAAATGGTCGAATACAATGCTTCTCTTGTATATCTGTCCCACATCTTCGTGGATCAAGGTATTCCGTTTCTTTATCATTCGAGGCAATGCCTGAACAAAATGAAACTGTGCAGAAAACACCGCCTTCGCATCCGCTTTCGAGCCTTTCATTAAAAAATCTATCGCCGCAAATAGGTCCAAAAAATAGCGTAAGAAGAGAACCCATACGAGTTTCTTTGCCGGAAGGTTTTTAACTAATAAGAAGAGATTATTTCTGAAGTTTAGATAGGTCTTACGTGAAGAACTTTTTGGAAGAGATCCGCCTCCCACATGGTAAACCGTTGATTCGGGACAATACATCAACTTATATCCCGCATTCTTCAACCGCCAGCAAAAGTCGATTTCCTCCATATGAGCAAAAAAATCCTCATCGAGCCCCCCAAGGGAATGATAAAGGTTTGCCCGCACAAAGAGACAAGCCCCTGTCGCCCAGAAGATTTCACAGACATCATCATATTGCCCTTGATCTTTTTCAAGAACATCGAAAATTCGGCCGCGACAAAATGGATAGCCCAATACATCGATAAACCCACCGGCGGCCCCCGCATATTCAAACTTTTCCCTTTCATGCCAGCTACGAATCCGCGGCTGACAGGCGGCAATAGACAAATCGGAATCCATCATGAGAAGCAGAGGATCCAGCCAGTTTTCGGTCACCTCGATATCGGAATTAAGGAGGACATAATATTCAGCATTAATCTGCTTTAATCCCTCATTATAGCCTTTTGAAAATCCGCCATTTTCAGGATTATGAATTAGACGAACCTCCGGAAACTCCCGTTGCAAATAAGCAACAGAGTCATCCGCAGAAGCATTATCCACCACCACGACCTGCGCCAACTCACTACTATACCGCACGACAGAAGAGAGAAACTTTTCAAGAAACTCTTTCCCATTCCAGTTTAATATAACGACTGCTATACGTTGGTCATTCAACACATTACCCCTCTCTACTAGTCAAAGTGTTGCAGATGAAAAACGTAAATGCTACTTTGATTTCTAAACATATTTTAAAGGATCTCTATGCAAGTCGAAACCGATGAATATGATGCAGAATACATCAAACGCTATACCTCCCGCCCATGGTTTCGTAAAAAACTAAGAAAAATTGAATTATTTCCAGCCATTTGGTTTGCGAAAGGAAAAACAATTGATTTTGGATGCGGAACGGGCGATCTCCTCGATGTGCTACCCAAGGGATCCGTGGGTTTAGATCTGAATCCACACGCAATATCCTACTGTCTCGACCAAAAACTAGATGCCATCCTTTACAACTCATACGCCGATGACTTCCAACTCACCCCATTAGTTGAACAAGAAAGAAAATTTTCATCGTTAGCCATGTGTCATCTATTAGAACACCTACCGGATCCTGCTATTTTAATGCCCAAACTATTTCAATC
>JAOZSZ010000157.1:0-2110 GCA_029939385.1 Pontiella sp.
GTAGATGATTTTAAAGGATTTATTTTGTGGTGTTAGCTTACGAGCTTCGCGCTTAATATTATTTAAGATGGTTTCAGATGGAAGCTCCTGTGTTTGAATATTTTCCTCTATTTTCACGATGGCCTGTTGAAAGCTACGACAATCCTCGCAATTATGTATATGCGTAAGGAGTGTCCTTAGTTGCTGGTTTGTAAGTTCTCCTGAATCCTGCAAAAGGAGTAATTTTTCTGCATTATTACATTTCATGATAGTACCTCCTACACTTCATCATATTCTTCCTTTAGAATAGAACGTAGTTTGGTTAGTGCATATTGCATTCGAGCCAGACAAGTATTGATCGAACATTTTTGAATCTTTGCAATCTCCTTGAAGGAGGTGTTGGCATACATTCGCATAAGGAACACTTCCTTTTGCTCGGATGACAACGTTTCAACGGCTTGGTCAATCGCGATGCCTAATCCTTTTCCTCCTACCTCCTCGGCAGGGGAGATCCCTGGTGCGGCGAGGTGGTCTTCCAAGGTGTGGGCACCATCATCGCCACCGATGGCTGTTTGCATTGAAACGATCCGTTTCTTTCGTCGTGCCCGATCGATCACTAAATTATGCGCAATTCTAAATAACCAGTTTAGAAAGTTTTTGTGCCGGAATTTATGGATGTTTTTTAATGCGCGGAACCACGTTTCTTGAAAAATCTCGTCGGTATCCTCGCGACCTTCAGTCATTTTTAGAATAAAGGAAAAAAGTGGACGCTTATATTTTTCCACCATGGGTTCGAGCGCATTTGCATCGCCACCCAGATAGGCATTTATACACTCGATATCCGTTTTATCCATAAAGTCTGCTTTTTTTGATGTATGAATAACGAGGTTTAGTGATGCTTATTGTATGAATTCAGATTTAATTTTACCAGAAACAGGATCGTTCTCAAGTTTCACTCCCAGCCCGTGCCCATTTTCGAGTTCCAATATAAACCAATCAGATTGACCGTCAGAATAGTATCGAATGAAATGTAGGATTTCATCTTCCTCGTCATCGTTGGTCCACTCTTTTTCAAAGTTGGACACCTCTAATCCTTTGGGTAGGAATCGATGAACCTCCTTATCAATCTCGGGGGCAGAAAGTCCTTCCTCATTCACATAGCCGAGTTGTTTGAGTACCTCTTGGTCAAGTTCTCCTTCGGTTTCGCTTGAAACGGTTTGAGGGGTGCTACCCAGGTAGATTTCCATTGTTGCGGGATTGATTGCTACAATGATGGTTTCCTCACGCATGATTGCCATACCTCGCGCATACCGTGCCATACGGTTAATGGTACGCGCGGCCGTTCGTAGTTTCGTTCCTTTATACGTGTGGGCAAAGTGTGGAAGCGAAACTCCCATGAGGATCAAGGAGATTACCACCACAAGAATGACTTCAATAAGCGTGAAAGCATTCTTGCTTGTGGGGTTTTTTAGCACGGGAATTTATTCCCAATTATTGACCACGGTGCCCTTGGTCGATATACAGGATAGATCGAATGTATGGGTGTTATGCGAGCCTGGAGCCGCGTAAACAAACGGTGAGCCCCATGGATCTTTTGGGATAACCTTCTTTTCCATGTAAGGGCCGCCCTTTGATTCATCTAAAAGACCTTCTAAACTAGAGGGATAGCTTCCGTTCATCATTTCATATTCTTGAATAGCCATACCTAGTGCAGAAATATTTGATTTAGCTTGAGAGATTTGTGCTTTTTCAGCTTTCCCTCCCATGCGTGGAATTGCAATGCCAGCTAAAATGCCGATGATAACGACAACAAGGATAATTTCAATCAGGGTGAAACCTGATTTTTTACTCAAGTGTTTATCGTTTCTTTTGTGGGTCATGGGAGTCTCCTTTTCTAGATTTAAACATGTAGTGAATCGGTAAGTGTTAAGACTGGAAGTAGCAGGGCAACGGCAATGCCTCCGATTACAATGGCTACTCCAACAATGAGCAGAGGTTCAAGTACAGTTGTACAGGTTTGAACCAATCGGTCTAGTTCACTATCATAGCGTCGAGTAATATGCTTTAAAGACCCGGCCAAATCACCGGTCTCTTCGCCCACGGCCAGCATATCAATCAATAGCCGTGGAAA
>JAOZSZ010000157.1:2210-4264 GCA_029939385.1 Pontiella sp.
GTCACAAAATTACTAATAGCCATTAAGAAGAGTGTTGGACGAGGAAGTGTGGCTCCCATTTCATCGAAAGTGGTTGCAAATTTTGGAACAATACCGACCATCAATCCAACAACGGCGAGGGCTCCGACACACATAACAATAATGGGATAACTTAGAGCAGAAATTACTTTCCCACGGGCCTCTTGCACTCGCTCATAGTGTACGCAGATATGTTCAAGCGATGTGGGGAGGTTGCCGCTAGCTTCACCCGCGCGGACGAGGTTGATATAGAGTGTTGAAAAGGTTTCTGGATAAAGCTCCAGAGCATCGGAGAGCGATGTGCCCTGGATAATTTCGTTACGTAGGGTCTCCACAATCTTTCCGGCGGCACTTTCATCCTTACGGGCGGAGAGTGTGTGAAGGGCTCGGCCAATCGTCATGCCCGAGGCGACGAGGTCGGAGAGCTCTCTTGAAAAGAGCAGGAGTTCCTGCATCTTCATTTTAGATTTTCGCTGGAAGCCCAACTCAAATTTAAACCGGTTTTTTGATCCAGAGTTTTGATTTACCGTTTTAGTGGTTTCGGTGATGGAGACAGGAATTTGTCCCATGAGTTCAATCTGGCGAACCGCCCCCGTCCGATCGTTGGCTTCTATAACACCTTCGACCCGCTCACCCTTTTTTGATCGTCCTATATATTTAAAATGCGCCATTGCAACCTATGTTAAATGAACTTGTTCACAGAATATTTTTAATATTCTAGAAGGATAATGGAAGATAGGGGGATTGGAAGTAAAAATCTATATCACAGGCAGTTCGCCAGTTTTGTGCATAGGTTTCTTTGTGGGGGTTGGCTTGATCCCGCGATCGTAAGGTTACGCTCGTGGATGAAATTGATGATGAATTGATTTAAGTCGTTCTTGATTAACGTGGGTATAAATCTGAGTGGTAGCAATATCGGCATGACCAAGCATTTCTTGAATCACACGCAGAGATGCACCATTGGCAAGGAGATGGGTGGCAAAAGAATGACGAAGGGTGTGTGGAGTCACATTTTTCATGATACCCGCTATTTGGGTATATTTTTTAATAATCTGCCAGAGGCGTTGTCGGCAAAGGCCACTTTCGCGTGCTGAAACAAAAATAGTCTGGCAATAGGGGGTTGGGCAGAACTGGGGGCGAACTTCTTTAAGGTAGCGTTTTAATAGACAAATAGATTCATTGCCCACAGGGATAACTCGTTCTTTACGCCCCTTGCCAACCACTCGAATATAGCCATCATCGAGATGTAAATCCGAAAGCTTTAGATGAGCGAGTTCAGAGACTCGCAGTCCGGATGCATAGAATAATTCAAGAAGGGCTCGGTCTCGTACGCCGATTGGTTTGTGCATATCTGGTGCCGCCAATAGTAAGTCGACCTCTTTTTCCGAAAGCGTATCCGGTAGGATTTTCCAAAGTTTTGGAGAATCCATTGTGTCGGTAACATTTCGATCGAGGAGTCCCTCCTGCTGTAGATAACGGAAGAAGACTTTAATAGAAACGAGATGCCGCGAGATCGAATTTGTTGACATTCCCTTCGCCTTCATGGCCATCAGATGGTCGAGGATTTGTTTGCGATTGACTTGACTGAGAGAGGAGACCCCTTTTTGGGTAAGGGCGTTCAGGAATTGCCTAAGATCGTCGGCATATGCCTTGCGGGTGTTGATGCTCAGCCCGCGTTCAAAGGAGATATAATCTAGAAAACTCTCTAATAACGCATTCATTTAGATCCATAGATTTTTACAGATTATGCAGAATAAATCTGCATATCTGTGAACAGGAAAGCTTTAAACTTCTAGCTCTTCGCTGGTGAGAAGTTTGTAGGCTTCAAGATATTTTTCGCGACTCTTCATCACGATCTCCTCTGGCAATTCGGGGGCTGGTGGAGTTTTATCCCAGTCGAGCGTTTCGAGGTAGTCACGCACAAATTGCTTGTCGAACGAGAAAGGTGATGAGCCGGGCTTGTAGGTGTCGGCGGGCCAGAAGCGTGAGCTATCGGGAGTTAGAACCTCATCGATCAGGATTAATTCACCATCGAC
>JAOZSZ010000335.1 GCA_029939385.1 Pontiella sp.
TCGGCCAATTGCCAGCGGGCGCGATCGAGCTCTTGTTCGAGTTCAATGGGATCGGTGCGAGTGAAGGCATCGGTGACGAGGGTTTCAATGGTTCCGCTAAATCCATCGTGAGGTTGAAGATATTCCTTGGCATCAGTTCCTCGTTTTTGGGCACGGTGTCGTGCCGAGGCATTGCGGATTTGAACTTCAATATTATGCCAAGCCATACACAGAGAGCAGGGGGCGATATCTGGAGTTTCGAGTAGGATCTTTCGGAGGATTTGCTCTTCGCGTTCGCTAATCCATTGTGTGCAGTTTTCAATATACTCTTTCGTCGAGAAAGGAGGCTCTCCTCCGATCTGCAGGGTTGATAAACTGGCGACGAGTGAATAGTAGGCCATTCCGTATTCCGAATTAGTTAGAGGTTTGTTCGCGAGCAATATTACTGATGGTCTTCGCCAGCTCTGGACGAAGGAAGGCCCCCAGAGCATTCGCAATAGCCTCTCCGGTGAAGTCGAGATAGACGTTCTTCTCCTTAAAACCTACTTTAAATCCACTAAGAACTTCCGAGTCGGACTTAAGTTCGATTTCTTTTCCAGATTTTTGAGCTTGTTCTGCACAAAAGATAATGAGGGCCGCTTTGTCTGAATCACTAACGCTTAGTTCAAGAGATGGGCCATCATTTTGTTCCAGGAGGGTGAGAATCATTTTTTCGAGCAAATCAGAAGAGAGGGTTTGATCTACTTTATTTTCAAGCACAGTAGTTACAACTTTTTCGCAGCCTTGACCCACGGTAATCAATAGATCGCGGGCCGCTTGTTCAAGTGTTTTAACAGAGCGTTCAGCGAAAGCATCGGATTCATTTTTGGCCTTCAATAATGTGTGGTGAGCTTTTTCTTCGGCCTCAGCCACAATCTTTGCCGCCTTTCCTTTGGCTTGTGAAATCAGAGTCGTTGCTTTTTCGTTAGCTTTTTCAACCCCTTCTTTCTGAATTTGATCGATTAAATGCTTCAATTCTTCAGCCATTTACTTTTCTCCGGTGATTTTATAAAAAAAGAGTTCGCAGTTTAGTTAAATAGAGAGGCCTTGCAAGTTCGTTTATATAGATAATATTTGAATAGAATAATATTTGAATAGCCGAGGGATTAAGGGGCATTTTTATCCAACGCCAATTGCGTCACAAGTTGAAGTGTAATTTCACCAATAATTCCGAGACTTTCTGGGCTAATATTTTCCAGATTATCCGCCTCTGTGTGCCAATAGTCGTTTAATCCCGGCCCCGAACCAAACCGAAAATCAATGATATCGATTGCCGG
>JAOZSZ010000336.1:0-620 GCA_029939385.1 Pontiella sp.
ACTCTTTTTCCAAACCCTCGAAATTGAGGAGGGCGAGAGTTTTCAGCGGGCTGATCTAGAGCGAGCACTTCAGAAAAATTCTAGCATTGAATGGGTTTGGGGAATGCACTGTGAAACGGCCACCGGCGTATTGAACGATCTGGAAATGTATAAGCAGGTTTGTGCCGAAAAAAAGATCAAGCTCTGCGTCGATTGTATTAGTTCTATTGGGACGATTCCGGTTGATCTCTCGAGCGTCTATTTGGCTTCGTGCACCAGTGGGAAGGGTTTAACTTCGATGGCTGGATTGGCCATGGTTTTTCATAATCATGATCTAACGGCGGCGCCCGACTATCTCCCTTGCGTGCTCGACTTGGGATTCTATCAGGAGAATGACGGCATTCCGTTCACCATACAATCGAACCTAATCTATGCCCTAATCGCGGCATTCAAAACGCATGATTGGGAGAAACGGTTTGAAATCGTCCGGGGTTGGTCCTGCGCGATTCGCCGAAAACTGGCCGCCATTGATGCGCCGATCCTTGCGCCCGATGCCTGTGCCATGCCGGCCGTAGTAACCATTGTTCTTCCTGAGATTCACTCCTCCAAGGCGATCGGTGATGTGCTAAAGTCGCATGGCG
>JAOZSZ010000336.1:630-1291 GCA_029939385.1 Pontiella sp.
AGCAGTCCCTATCTGCTTGAACGCAACTGGATTCAGGCCTGCATGATGGGCGCAGAACACAAGCCCCCTGAAAAATTTATTCGGCTCCTTAAAAAAGAGCTCAATGCATAAAATATGTGTGCGAAAAGTGAATGACAATATAGAACCATTATGGTATCTTTTCGGTTGATTTAAAAAATTAGGAGAACAACGTGAAAAAGTATGGAATGAGTTTAATCGTATTGGCGCTGACCCCCGTATTGGCCATGGCCGGAGCATCAAAGGGGCCGTCGGCTCAACCTTCGACCTATAAGATGACGACGCCGATCCCTGGAAATATTATGACACCGGATGAGGTGGAAACTTCGATTGGGGAACTGGAATTTTTTGATGGGGTTCCCACCAAAGAAACAGCAGATTTGGTTCATGATTATCTCGATCGCGCCCGCGGCGTGGATGCCTTTTTGAAAGGAATTCCCGGCGCCTCATTGCAAGAGCTTCGGAAGGGTCCGGCCGTGCTGGGCGTGGATGCGATTGGCAAAGTGGCCATTTTTGACAACTTGATGGATTCCCATGCGCTGTTTCTGACGGCCAATACCTCGACACTCTACATCATGCCGTATATCTCCACAAAGGATGTGGGTCCTGTGGTGGTCGAGGTTCCGCCCGCCATGTTGGGTGT
>JAOZSZ010000158.1 GCA_029939385.1 Pontiella sp.
ATGAAACCATGACGCAACTCTATATCGTGGGGATTAAGAGCCTTGGAGTCATTACAGTGGTGGCGCTTTTCACGGGAATGATCCTTGCCCTTCAAACCGGTTTGATGCTGAAGGAGTATGGCCGCGAGGTCTACATTGGTTCTGCTGTTGCCCTTTCGGTAGTTCGCGAAATGGGGCCTTTCATGACCGGATTAATTATTTCCGCAAGTGTGGGTTCGTCTATCGCTGCACAGATTGGCACCATGACCGTCTCGGAAGAGATCGCTGCGCTGGAAGTGATGAGCATCAATCCCAATCGCTTTCTAGTGATGCCTCGTCTCGTGGCACTTGTGGTGATGATGCCGATCCTGACGGTCTATACCAATATCCTTGCCATCATGGGGGGCGCCGTGGTGGGCGCAACGCAACTTGGTGTTTCGGTGGATGCGTACATGAATAATGCAACGCAGTTTGCCACGAATAAGGATCTTTACGTGGGTTTGTTTAAGGCGGTTATCTTTGGCCTCGTCATCACAACGGTGGCGTGCCATCAAGGATTTATGACGCGCGAGGGCGCGGTCGGGGTTGGTAAAGCCACGCGGCGCTCGGTGATCATCTCCTTCTTAATCATCATTGTGCTGGGCTATGTGATAACGAGGTTGTTCTACGTATGATCCGCTTCGAAAACATTACCAAGGTATTGGGCGGAAAAACGGTGCTCGATAATATTACGTTCGAGGTTGCCGAAGGGGAGACCTTCGTGATTGTAGGCCTTTCCGGCGCGGGGAAAAGTGTTACGCTCAAGCATATGATTCAGCTGATGCGTCCCGATGCTGGAAAGGTGATCATTGATGGTGAAGTAATCAATACCCTCGGGCGTTCGGCGCTTCAAGCCGTACGCACAAAATTCGGGGTATTGTTTCAAAGCGCGGCCCTTCTTCAATGGATGACGGTAATGGATAATGTGGCTCTTCCTTTGCGCGAACATACCCATCAGGGAGAGGTCGAAATTAAGAAGCGGGTCATCGAAAAATTGGAACTGCTGGGGCTGGCTGATGCGGCGGAAAAATTCCCAGCCGATCTTTCGGGGGGAATGCAAAAACGTGCAGGATTAGCGCGAGCCATTATCATGAATCCAAAAATCGTGCTTTACGACGAACCGACCTCGGGGCTTGATCCCGTCACCTCCCGTCGAATCGATGATTTGATCGTGAATATGCGTAAGGAACTAGGAATAACGAGTGTGGTTGTGACGCATGATTTGCACAGTGCGCTCTCGATCGGTTCGCGGATTATGATGCTACACGAGGGGAAGATTGTGGAAAATGCCACTCCAGATGAATTTATCCACTCGAAAAATGAAACCGTACAAAGCTTTTTGGAATCACAATATATTACGAAAAAAGGAAAATGGGAAACCGGGTTAACTCATGAATAAATACGGGCGCGAAGTCACTATCGAAATTATAGTCGGGTTGTTTATGTTCACCGTGTTGATTGCGCTGGGCATTTTTACCATTGTGTTAAGCCACGAGAATCTGTTGAAAAAAACCTATCCGTATGAATTTGTATTCACCGAGGTGAGTGGTCTGCGCGAGGGGGATAATGTTTTTCTGCGCGGCATGAATGTAGGCCGCATTAAACAAATGGATCTTCAAGAGAGCAATGTGCGGGTCTATGTCTCGCTCGATGTACCGCTTAATTTGCGCTATGGCTATAAGATCGATGTGGTTGATGCCTCTATGTTGGGAGGCAAGCTCCTTAAAATTTATGAAGGCCCTAATAGTGCCCCTATGCTGGAAAAAAATATAACTATTTTAGGAAAGAAGCCCGTAGATATGATCGAGGTGCTCTCCAATGCAATCAACGGATTTCAGTCCGTAATCGATTCGGTTAATGCGGGAGAGGGGACGCTTGGGAAATTGCTGAAAGATGAAACGTTCTACAGCAATATTGCTGAGGTTAGTGAGGATCTAAAACAGATTATGTCGCGACTTGAAGGGGGCGAGGGATCTTTAGGCAAGCTACTAGCGGCGGATGATGGGCAAATGTATGAGGATGGAAAAGCCTTAATGGCTAATCTTCGGATCATCACTCAAAACCTGACAGAAGGGAAAGGAACCTTAGGACAGTTGGTATCGGGCAATGACATGGCCTACCAAGATTTTGAGGCAACGTTGGCCGCGATCCGCAGTATTTCCGAAAGCATTAATCAGGGAGACGGGACACTCGGTCGATTGGTGCGCGATGCCCAACTTTATGATGAAACCACGCTATTGGTTGAAGATGTCCGCGCCGCAGTGGACGACTTGCGTGAAGCATCGCCCATCACTTCATTTGGCAGTGTGCTCTTTGGGGCGTTCTAATCCGAAAGCGTACGGCATACAAACATCTTCGCCGTTATGTTTTGGGCGCGGCTCTTTTCTTTATATTCCTATTCAATTTTTATGGGGCTCACCGCGAACCGCCCTTTATTCAGATTGGTGAAATAAAGCCGATCATGAATTTTTCCACGGTGCGCGTGCGGGGCGTGCTTTCATCAGACCCCCGAAAACTTCAGAACGATGAATCGCTCTATATCGTCGATGACGGTTCCGGCGAATTACCCGTTTTTCTTATCCAATCCGCTGGCGTAAAATTCCCGAAGGCAGGAAGTCGAGTTGTGGTAGAGGGGCGTCTTCGTCTTGGCGCAGACCAAGCCTTTCGTATGCGGGTGCAATCTTCCGAGCAGATCGTAGTCATTCCTTTTATTCCCATGAAGGAGAAAGTCGGAACGTCAGGACTTGCCGAGATTACGGCCGACCGAAAGGGGGAATATGTGACGGTCTATGGTCAGGTCTCCAAGGTTTGGTCGCCTCGTTCCGGGTCTAAGGCGCCTCATAAAATCGTACTAACGGATCCCAGCGGCTCGCTGGATGTGATTCATTGGTTTGAACCAGAATCTATGGTGGCACTCGGCGACATACTGAAAGTCAGAGGCACGATTGATGTTTATAAAACACACCCCCAACTCAAAGTGTGGAAAGCAGAGCACATTCGCCTTTTTTCGGAATAAAAATGATTACTCGGGCTTTTCAAGTGAGGTTTTGGTGTCAGCAGGGTAATAGTTGAATTCTGGTGGCCACACTAATCGGTTGCCATGGGATTTTATGGCTTGGATGTATTGAGAGACCAATGCGGAAACAATGGTTGCGGAAGGAATTTGCTGTTGTTTTGAAGTGAAGTAACCCCAGTTTAATGGACACCCGTCCGGGGGTTAACGGTCGTTTAGTTCATAGTTTAAAGGGGCTTGATAATTCAATCTCGAATGCTTTTTTCTATGCCTAGAAAGCTAAGAATCGAATATGAGGGAGCGGTCTATCATGTGATGTGCCGACGCAAAGCGTAGATCACTGAAGGTTAATAACCGTATGGGGCTTCGGCGACTGGACTCTCCAACAAGAGTGCTCTTCTTCCTTAGATTTGACCCGCTATAGGGTTTCTCTAAATACTCATACTAAGTGGATTGTTGGGCGGTGCGGTGGATGATCTCTTCTTGGTGGTCTTGGTCGAGATCGGTGAAGTAGTCGCTATAGCCAGCAACACGAACGAGGAGGTTGCGGTAGTCCTCGGGCTTTTCTTGTGCCTTGCGCAGGGTGTCGGTGTCGACAATATTGAATTGGATGTGGTGTCCGCCGAGGTGGAAGTAGGTGCGGATCAGTTGGCCAAGGTTGTCGAGGTCTTGTTCGGATGCCAGCACGTCGGGGAGGAAGCGCTGGTTGAGTAGGGTTCCTCCGGTTTTGGTTTGATCGAGTTTTCCGAGCGATTTCACCACGGCGGTCGGGCCATTACGATCGGCCCCGTGCGAGGGCGAGGTGCCATCGGATTCGGGAAGGAAGGCCAAGCGTCCGTTGGGGGTGGCGCCGAGCATTTTTCCGAAGTAAATGTGGCAGGTGGTGGAAAGCATGTTCATGTGGTAGAGGGTCCCTTTGGTGTTGGGTCGCCCGTCGATGGTTTTAAAGAGGGTTTCGAAGATACGCACGGCAATCCCGTCGGCGTACTCGTTATCGTTGCCGAAGAATGGGGTGCGGTTCCAGAGCTTGAGCCGTAGCGCCTCGTTGCCGTCAAAGTTATTTCCAAGAGCCTTGAGCAGTTCTCCCATTGGCAAGCCGGCCTCGTCAAAGACGTGGGTCTTAATGGCGGAGAGGCTGTCGGTGGCGGTGCCGAGTCCGCAACACTGGATGTAGGTGGTGTTGTAGCGCGGGCC
>JAOZSZ010000159.1 GCA_029939385.1 Pontiella sp.
CGCCCTCGGATTCCTGCTCTCAGGACTATTCGATCTCACCACCACCGAACGAATGGTCGCTATTCTTTATCTTGCCGCTCCGGCGGCAGGCATGTCGTATGTCATGGCCGAAGTCATGGGAAACGATGGCCCTTTGGCCGGACGCATTGTGGCCGTAAGCACGTTGCTCTCGGCGATCACTCTTCCCATCATTATCGCTATTGGACTCTAATATGATTCAATTTAAAAATATTACATTAAAGGTTCAGCACCAAATTTTACTCGAGGACGCCATACTGCATATTGCAAAAGGCGATAAGGTGGTCGTTCGGGGGAAATCAGGTTGTGGAAAAAGCTCATTGCTCAAAAGTATGGTAGGAGCACTTCCTCTGGAGAAAGGTTCCATCCAAGTGAATGATTTAGTGTTATCCGCCAAAACCGTCGGCCACATTCGGAGTCAAATTGCCTTCATAGGACAAGAGCCCGTACTGGGTGCAGAAAACGTTCGCGATGCCCTTCTGCTTCCCTTCACCTTTAAAGCGCACAGCGAAACCCCTCCGACGAATCAACAAATTTCCGAGCTACTCGATCGCTTACATCTTTCAAACGAGATTCTCGACAAGCCGAGCAAACGCATCTCCGGCGGAGAAAAACAGCGCATTGCGATTCTCCGCGCCTTACTCCTTAGAAAAACCATTTTCCTGACCGACGAAATCACCTCCGCACTCGACCCCGCCAGCCGCGCCGCCGTCATGGAAGAACTCTTTCGTCCCGAGATCACGCTGCTCTCCGTTTCGCACGATCCAGAATGGATCAACACCTGCTCTCGGATTATTGACATCAACAACACCCAACTTATAGAGGTAGAAAAATAACTACTGACCTATCCATTTTCTCCATGATTTCTATGTATGCCCTCATGCTGATTCCGTTGGCGATATTCTTTTATCTTCAGCTCGGCCTCATTCGCGACACGCTGCTGGCGATAACACGAATGACCGTCCAGCTCGTTCTCGTTGGCCTCTATTTAAAATATATATTCCAACTCAACAACCCTCTCGTAAGCTTGCTATGGGTGACGATCATGTTGGTGGTAGCCAACTTTAGCGTTCTTAATAAAGTGGGGCTAAACCGCCGCCTATTTTTCTGGCGATCCCTTGCAGGCGTAGGAGGTAGCACCCTATTCGTGAGTGGCTGGTTCATTCTAATCGCCATTCGCCCAGACCCCATCTACGACGCCCGCTATATGATTCCAATCGTTGGAATGATTCTCGGGAATTGCCTTCGAAGCAATGTGCTGAGCTTGGAACGGTTCTACAGTGGCATCCGTAAAAATGAAAATGAGTTCACGACCTATCTCCTGCTCGGCGCCACGCTACGCGAGGCCACCCGCCCCTACTTGCGCGACGCCATCCGAACGGCCGTCAGCCCCTCCATTGCCACCATTGCCACCATGGGCATTGTCTCCCTCCCCGGCATGATGACCGGCCAGATCCTCGGAGGAGCGCTTCCAACCACCGCCATTAAATACCAAATTGGCATTATGGCTTGCATCTTCACCGCCATGGTCGTTGCCGCATTTATGAATATTTTACTCAGTCTGCCCGTTGCCTTCGACGACCATCAGCGACTTCGCTCCGATATTTTTTGCAACAAAACTTAAGCGTCTTTCGTTCTAAGTAAATAACTGGAGAATATGATGAAGAAAACAATCCCTATACTGGCCGCCGCGCTCTCCCTTATTATGATCACCAGCAGTATTTCAATTGCGGTAAAGGCCATCCAAAAAAAGAACTTGGCCGAAACTGAAATCGAGGCCTTGCACGCACAGGTGGCCGAACTACAAAAGAAACATCCCCATAAAAGCGCTACAGAAGAACACTTTAACTCCAAAGAAGAACGAATGGCATTGCAAGAAGCCACCCCTGAACCATGGGCTCCTTTTATTTCAGAAGAAAACTCCGAAAAACCCCCTAGAGAAACCTTTGAAGAACGTATGACTCGGATGAAAGAAGAGGATCCCGAAGGCTATGCCGAGCGAATCCAACAACGTAAAGAACGACAAGAAAACATACGTTACGATCTGGCCAAACGCACCGCCAATTTTATGGAACTCAATACCGCATTCATGACCGGTTCCGAACGGGAAAATCACGAGCTGCTTATTGGAAAAATGGCTAACATCTGGGAGCTAACGGATCAGTTCGCCGATCCAGAACAAGCCCCGAATCGAGAATCAATGAGGGAACTCTCTTCCGAAATCCGGGAGGTGCGCCCACTCATGGAAGAGGAACGCACCGTCATGTTTAAACAGCTTGCTTCAGACATCGGTTATACCGGCGACAATGTGCAGGCCCTTGCTAAACATATTGAAGAGATCATCTCCACAACCACCATCAAAATTCCCGGCGGCAGGGGCGGTCGTCCTAGCGGAGGTGGCGGCGGAAGATAGATTTCTTCTTGTACAAATGTTCGGAGCGAGTCAGCTCTTTTTAGAATAAAGGGAGGAGCCCTCCGTAAATCAGGAATGGCTTTCATCTCACTCAGACCTCCAACCCAAGGGCGGCGCAAAAAGGCTCCCTTTCTTTTTGCGATTGCAATCCCTTCCACCTTTGGCAAAATCCAACGCTTATTTTCAAACCTAAGGAAAAAATATGTCTAAAACATACAACATCACACTCTTGCCAGGAGATGGTATCGGCCCCGAAGTCATCGCTGAATCCGTTAAAGTACTCGATGCGGTTGCAGAGAAGGGTGGTTTTTGTCTCGAATACACTGAGAAAAATGCGGGTGGCGCGGCGATTGATGCGCATAACGACCCAATGCCCGATTCCGTTATCGAAACGTGCAAAGCATCTGACGCCGTATTGCTCGGCGCCGTCGGCGGCCCCAAATGGGATCACCTCACGGGTGCCCTGCGCCCCGAGAGCGGTCTTCTTAAAATCCGAAAAGAACTCGGTGCATTCGCCAATCTTCGACCCGTCACGGTTCCCCAATCACTTGCAGAAAACTCTCCGCTACGTCCCGAAACCGTAGCCGGTCTAGATCTCTTCACCGTACGCGAACTAACCGGCGGCATCTACTTCGGCGAACCCGTTGGCGAAGAAGGTGAAGGCGATGATAAAAAAGTTTGGAACACGATGGTTTACTCGGTTGGCGAAATCAAACGCGTGGCCCGAGTCGCCTTTGAATGGGCTCGAAAACGCCGAAACAAAGTAACCAGCGTGGACAAAGCCAACGTATTGGCTGTTTCTCGTTTATGGCGCGATACCGTAATTGAACTGCATCAAGCAGAATACAGCGATGTTGAACTTAATCATCTCTACATCGACAACGCCGCCATGCAGATGGTGATCAACCCGCGCCAGTTCGACGTCATTTTGACCGGCAATATTTTTGGTGATATTCTATCCGACACATCAGCCACGCTTGGCGGCTCGCTCGGTCTATTGCCATCCGCTTCCGTAGGGGGTGAGGTCGGCATCTTTGAACCCGTACACGGCTCTGCTCCGGACATTGCCGGACAAGGCAAAGCTAATCCATTCGCAATGATCCTCTCTGCGGCCATGATGCTCGACACCCTCCAAGAAACTGATGCAGCGAATGCCATCCGTGCTGGAGTTGAAAAGGTATTAGATCAGGGGTATCGCTCCGGCGACCTGTGGCGCGAAGGCAACACCCTCGCCAGCACCACCGAACTCGGTAACCTCGTCCGCGATGCCGCCGTTGCTGCGTTGTAATACGGAATAAGCCCCTAAAAAGCTCAAAAAGCACGAAGACTGCCCAGCAGGATTCGTGCTTTTTTGTGCCCACGGCCAAACCACGCAATCAGCTCTCAGAACAAGGTTCTTTCGGAGTTCAATAGCCCGCCTGTGATTCCCCCTGTAACGGTTGCCGCTTCGTTGCTGTTGCTTTCACGCCAGCCTTACTTCGTCTCCCCACGCCCTCGCGGGTCGTCGAGGCATGACCTGAAGCCAATGCAACTCGCCAAACCTTCATTGTGAAACTTTTCCATCCTCTACTCTCTGCCGGTTTTATCGATGCGTTCGAACGGGTACCTTTTTCTACGGATACTCTATGCGTAGTTTTCTTAGCATGAAGAAAAGCTAATCTAAACCCGTCGCTTCATTAAACACAAAGATCAAAGGACTGACCCTTTTTCCTGACCCTTTTTCCTCTCTATTTCAGACCATCGCAACGACCGGATTGGTTGGCGGTTGATCGCATGTTTGGTGCATTGGGGC
>JAOZSZ010000337.1 GCA_029939385.1 Pontiella sp.
CTCGATCATATGGTCGATGCCGTCACGATCGGAAAGGCCGATGCCGTGTTGGCGGCCTCCATTTTTCACTTTGGCGAATTCACCATCCGCGAGGTGAAAGAATATCTAAAAACTAAGAACATTGAGGTACGACTATGAGCAAGGAACTCGAAGAAGGATTAAAGCTGACACTGGACTGGAACAAGCTAGAAAAGGCCGTGGAGGGTACGAAGGGAATCATTCCCGTGGCCGTGCAGCATGCCGATACGAAGGAGGTCATCTTGGTGGCCTACATTAATCAAATTGCTTTTGAGGAATCGCTTAAACGTAAAATGCTGGTGCTCTGGAGCTCATCGCGGCAGGAGCTGTGGATCAAAGGCCTGACCTCCGGAGAAACCTTTGAGCTGATTAATGCCTACGTCAACTGCGAGCAAAACTCGCTTCTGTTTGAGGTTCGCCCCAATCGCGGCGGCATCTGCCACACCAAAAACGCCAAGGGCGAGCCGCGCAACTGCTACTACCGCAAGATCAACCTCGATACGGCAGTACTCGAAAATGTGGATGCGTAAAAAGTATGTAGTTCCGCCTTTAGGCGGCTCCGTGTAATGGCCGCCTGAAGGCGGAACTACGAACTTTTACTTAAAACTTAATCCCTAAAACTCCTATGAATATTAAAATTAACGATTTAATGCAGCAGAGCGGTGTGAAATTTGGCACGAGCGGTGCGCGAGGGCTGGCTGTCGAGATGACCGACTCCGTTTGTCATGCCTACACGACGGCGTTTCTTCAATATCTGGAGGAGAGCGGTGAGCTGAAAAATGTAGACGGAGCTTCTAGCTCCGTTGCGGTTGCTGGTGACCTGCGACCCAGCACGCCGCGTATTATGGCGGCGGTGGCGAAAGCCATTGCCGATAAAGGCTACACCCCCGTTAATTGCGGATATATTCCCTCTCCAGCGGTGGCCCTTTATGGTCTCGAAAATGGATGCCCGGCCATTATGGTGACGGGGAGCCATATCCCTGCCGATCGCAATGGAATCAAATTTAACAAGTGTACCGGCGAAATCCTCAAGTACGACGAAGAGCAGATTCGAGAGCAAGTAGTCGAAATTGATGATTCCATTTTTGATGGGGCGACCTTCGGATTGCCGGAAGAAAATATAGATGCTCGGATTAACTATATTCATCGCTTCACTAAAACCTTTCCTTCGGATTGCCTTGCCGGAAAGAAGGTTGGCATCTACCAGCATTCCGCCGTCGGGCGCGACATGCTGATTGAAATCTTTTCTGCCCTCGGCGCGGATGT
>JAOZSZ010000338.1 GCA_029939385.1 Pontiella sp.
TTTAAAAATTGGAATACAGGTTCGTTTTCCACATTTCCAACAAGTTGAAAAAAGGACATCAAGATTCACTTCATTACCGATCGCCATATAGAGTGCAATCATTTCCGATGATTGGAAGGCTTGTAGTGTTTTGAAATTTTTTACGATCTGCGTGCTGGCGATTTCTAATTCGTTGAAATCCTGAGACTTTCGTTTTTGGAGCATTTTCTTTCGTAAGCGTTGCTTGGTATTCATCTCTTTTTCTGTGCGTTCCAGTATTCGATACGTTTACGAATAGTTTCTTCATAACCTTGGCGGGTTGGTTCGTAGTAAACCTTATGGGTTGGAATATATTCTTGATCAACAAAGTGGTTTATTCCGGCATGGGCGTACTGATATTTGACGTCGCCTTTCTCGGGCGTGGGGCCGCTTTGAAGATGTTTTGGAACGGGCAGGGTCCGTCCGCTTTTGATATCCTCGAGTGCGGCATCGATGGCAAGGTAGGCGGCGTTGCTTTTGGGAGCACATGCAAGATAGGTTGTGGCTTGAGAAAGTGCGATGCGGGCCTCGGGCATTCCAATAAATTCAACGGCTTGCATGGTCGATACCGCAAGCGTTAGTCCTCGAGGGTCGGCGTTACCTATATCTTCCGAAGCGAGAATGACCAGTCGACGTGCGATGAAGCGAGGGTCTTCTCCTGCGTAGACCATTTTAGCTAACCAATACACTGCCGCATTTGGATCGGAACCCCGCACACTTTTAATAAAAGCGGAAATTGTATCGTAGTGTTCGTCTTCATCATGATCATAAACTACTGCTTTTTTTTGCACCGACTCTTCCATCTCATGTTTCGTCAGGTACACCATTCCATTCTCTTGTGGAGGGGTGGTGAGGGCGGCGATCTCTAGCGCATTTAATGCACGGCGGGCATCGCCTTCGCAAACTCTTGCCAGAAGCTCCAGCCCATCTTTTGTTGCTTTAACCAATCCATTAAGGCCGGTGGGTGCTGTCAGCGCGCGTTCTAAGACTTCGACGATGGCCTCTTCGGATAACGAATGAAGCTCAAAAATCTGTGAGCGTGAGTTGAGTGGGGTATTGATAAAGAAAAATGGATTATGCGTCGTTGCTCCGATCAGGATAATGTCGCCATTTTCTACATAAGGAAGCAATACATCTTGTTGTGCTTTATTGAAGCGGTGAATCTCATCGATGAATAGAATCGTCTCTTGGCCATTCATTTTTTTTAAATGATTCGCGGCTTCGAGAAGTTTTCGTAAAATAGCCACATTAGCCAAGACTCT
>JAOZSZ010000160.1 GCA_029939385.1 Pontiella sp.
TATAGTCGGAGATGTATTCAGATTTATACTTCCAGTTTACGGGTTTTGAATCATTTGTTCCGAGTTTGATAATTACAATATTCGGATTGAACTCAAGGGCTGTTTTATAGTTTTGTCGCTTCCAATATGGGTTATTTCCTTTCCTTAATAAGGTGGCTCCACTCACTCCAAAATTACGAACGATTGTCTTTCCCCCCAACATTTCAGAAAGCTGCGCTGGGTAACTATTCGCCGTTCGATCCTTTATGCCTATGCCCAAGGTAATGCTGTCGCCAACACAGGCTATTTTAAGTGGTGCGGGCTGTTTTGTCGGCTCATTAGAATATGCGAAAATTGAACTCAAGGCCAATGTCGCCACAATAATGGAGATAAATTTTCTATTTGTCATACGGTTTCCTTTTTTCTTCGGTCTTTATTTAGAGGCACTCTGTTTTAATTTGGAACAATAATATTGAGTGCGCTGGGGAGTACTTCGATATAAATATCGGTTTCGGCCTTCATCAGTTCACCATCAATTTGAATGGGGGATGGATTTTTTCGGCGAACGGTCATGGTTTTAAAATGGCGGTTGGTGACGAGGGGATGGTGGTGGAAGGTTTTTTCGATGAATCGGTGGACTTGACTGATGACGATGGGGACATCTTTTTTTTCAATAACAATTAGCTCAAGGTTTCCGCTGTCGGCCTTGGCGTCGGGAGCCACAAGTACATCGCTGCCAAACTGGGAAAGATTGGCGACGGTAAAAATAAGGGGATGTTTAAAGTTGAGGGGTTCTCCGTCGATTTCGACCTGAAAGGGTTGTGCTTTGTATTCAAATAACTGTTGAGCTCCAGCTAAAACATAGGGGGCGAGCCCACGAAAGGGGAGTTTTTCGAAACTTTCTACAAGAGCCCCGTCCCATGCCATAGAGCAGGTTACGAAAAAGAGGCGTTCGTTGGCTTTGCCGACATCGATGCGTTGGGTGTGTCCATTAAGGAGTGCCTTGGCGGCTTCGTCAGGATGAAGTGGGATTTGAAAATGACGGGCAAAACCATTGCCGCTTCCGGCGGGGATTACGCCGAGTCGCACATCGCTTCCAACCAGTGCACTGCCGATGGAGTTCACCATACCATCGCCCCCTACAACAAGAATGGTGTCGGTGCCGCGTTCGATAGCACGAAGAGTTTTTCCGGTTCCATCCTCTACAGATTGGCTGAACTGAAATGAAATATCGTGTTCGGGAGTGTCCCAAACCTTTTCGATGGCTGAAATGAATCGATAGGGGCCTCCCATTCCAGATTTTGGATTAATGAGTACGAGCACTTGTTTCATAGCGGTTTTGTATCACATGAAGTGGTCTTTTGTCTGCATGAAATACTTTTTCTAAAAATGTTTTAGAAGGTATTTCCGATCGAGAAATAGAAGCGCGGGTGAATGCTTTCGGCTTTGCCTACGGCAATCTGGCAGATTCCGACGAGGGTGTCGGCACCGAGGCCAACGAGTATGCCGTAGTTGAGATTGTTAATTCGAATATGGGATCCCGTGTCCCATGTGTTTCCAATATCGCCACGTACCATTGCAAAGAGACCGTTGCCGAAAGTGGGCGGGAGTTTTCCTAATTCGTAGCGATAACTCAAGCTCCCGACGCCATAGTAGTTCCCTCGAAGTTGATCGGAAGCATAGCCGGCAAAACTATCAAGGCCTCCGATGTCGAACTCGGCATAGAAGGGGAGGTCTGTTCCGAGGCTGCTTCCTCCGATTAGTTTGGGGATCAGGGTATGTGGGCCAAGGCTAAAGGGAACGAGAAGTTGTGCTTCGAGGCTACTAAAGGTTTCGGATGATCCCATATTCTTGGATGCAAATCGTCCGTCGATATTAATTTGGTATCCTTTGGTTGGGAAAATGGCGTCATCGAGCTGATCGATTCGAAGTTGAGTGGTGGCGGCAACAATCGTATCGCTTATTTCATTAAGAACGATAATTCCACTGTGGCCGTCGGCTTTGGCATGGCCACCCAGTAGGCCGATTCGGATTTCGCCATATTCAAAAAAGCTAATACCAGTATCGAATGCGCCATAGGCAAGATGTTGCTTGATATCGGCAATGTCGGTATTCCCTACATAATAATCGATATCTTCTCCTGAATAGATGAGTGATGAGGCGATGAAAACATGTTTGCCCCATGAGATGGGTTGGTACCATTCGCCTTTGATGTATCGTTTGTGTCCCCCTCCTTCAAGGTCGATCTGAATTTCTCCGCCGAGAGGGTTGAGCTGTGTATGGGTATAATTAAGTAACAAGCTCCAGAGCGCGGCGGCATCGGTCGTGACTTCCACTTTTGTGCCAAAATGGAGATAAGTGGGGCCCCAAAATTTTTCGATCGTATTGTATTCTAATTCATATCCCTCACGGTTTGGAGTGAGATTATGGGTGACGGTTTGAAAGTCGCCCAATCCATAAATACGGCTTAGATCGTTGCGCACAGTGTTGAGATTAAGGGGGCCTTTTTGGGTTTTGATACGATTGCGAATAACGATTTCAGAGACGGCTTTATTTCCCGTAATCTTGACCTGGGTTATATTAATTTCTTTCGTATATTTCTGCCGCTGTTTTTTTAAATAGATTTGGAAGGTTTTGGAGTCAACGGAGTATAGGCTGAGTTGCGGGGTCATTTGCTTTGCAGCCTTTTGTCCCTTCGGGATAATTTCTTTTGTTCGGTAAAATTGGGAGGCGGAGAAATTAGGGAGGTCGGGGGCAATGATTAGATCGGCCAGAGCTAGTTGTTTCTCCTGATTAGGACGTTGCATGAGAGTGTATGTTCGTCCAAGGACATCGGCTAAAGAGTGAAAGTCGCTCTCCGCGCTCTTCCTTGCGGCGGTGGAGCCAACATCGACTGCAATAATGATGTCTGCCCCCATTTCTTTAACAACTTCTACCGGAATGTTATTAAGAATGCCGCCATCTACGAAGACTGAGCCATTCATTCGGACGGGGGTAAATGCTCCGGGAACAGCCATACTTGCGCGCATAGCCTGTGCAAGATTTCCCGATTTTAATGCAACCGATTTCCCGCTTCGGAGATCGGTGACCACGGCGCGGTAGGGAATGTTTAATAAATCAAAATCGGTTATGCTTGTGCTATTAATGGTAAAGGTTTCGAGAACATTATTGAGTTTTTGTCCATGGGCTACCCCTGGAGAAAATAGGATCTTCCAGTTTTTGAGACCAAATTCCATCCCCATGAAGCGCGTATCGTCGCGTTTTTTTCGATAATTTATAAATTGATATGATGATTTATCTTTGAGCACCTCCCACCAATCCATATTTATGAACTGCCGTTCGATCTCGGATGGCGACATGCCTGAGGCATACATACCCGCAACGACGGAACCCATGCTGGTTCCGGCAATATAGTCGATAGGAATTTGGAGCTCTTCAAGTTCTTTTAGCACGCCAATATGTGCAAGACCCAGTGCGCCACCTCCGCCGAGTACGAGCCCAATCTTTGGGCGTTCCTCTTCAGCATAAAGAATGATAGATAGGAAGAGGGAGGAAAGGGTTAAAGAAAAGATGCGCTTTTTCATAGAGATAGGTTTTAACGGTGAGAGGTTGTTTCAACGAGCAGAAAAGTGAATCATTCGTGCATGGAAAAAATAGGTGAAATAGGGGAACACGAAGCGATTCGTCGGTTGACGAATAAATTGAGCGGTCACGCCCTCCTTCGCACGGGCATTGGCGATGACTGTGCCGTGGTGGAAGTTCAAGGAACAGGAATGGACCAAGTATTTACCACGGATCCTATTATTGAAAATATACACTTTCATGCCTTAGAAAATCCGGAACGGATCGGCAATAAAGCGGTAGGGCGGGTGTTAAGCGATATGGCTGCGATGGGAGCGCAACCGCAGTGGATCCTCATTAATGTGGTTGCTCCTGCGAATCAAGATTTTAAGATTTTAGAAAAAATCTATGAAGGCATTCATGATCAATGTCGTCGATTTTGTGCAACCGTAATTGGTGGGGATCTGGCGCAGGGGCCTTGTTTGGAATTACATATTTTTGGAACAGGAATCCTTCCCTCTGGGAAAGCTCTCTTGCGTTCAGGAGCAAGGCCCGGGGATTGTATTTTTGTGACGGGCCCGCTCGGTTGTAGTATCGAAGGGAAGCACCTTGATTTTGAACCAAAAGTGACCGAGGGGATTTTTCTTCGTGAAACGGG
>JAOZSZ010000161.1 GCA_029939385.1 Pontiella sp.
TGGCAAAAGACAGATTATGCGGCCTTTATAGACACCGGTGATTTTGTGATTTGCTCCGCTTCTCCCGAGCTATTTTTTAGTTTAAAGGAGGGGCAGATCCTGGCGCGGCCAATGAAAGGTACGGCGCACCGCGGGCGTACCTTTTCTGAGGATTGGAAACAGGCCGAGGCCTTGCAGAATTCAGAAAAGGATCGCGCCGAAAATATTATGATCGTTGATATGATTCGCAACGATATGGGGCGTATTTCCAAGACGGGAAGCGTTGAGACGCTCAGTACATACGATGTCGAAAAATATCCAACCGTCTGGCAGATGACTTCTAGTGTGCGCGGACAGCTCGCCGAGCCGTCCCTATCGGGTGTGTTTAAAGCACTTTTCCCGTGCGCTTCGATCACGGGGGCCCCGAAAGTGAAGACGATGGAAGTTATTCAAGAGCTCGAACCTCTGCCCCGGAAGATTTATACGGGGGCGATTGGATTCATGACGCCGCAGGGCGAGGCTTGTTTTAGTGTGGCCATCCGTACGGCATTGATTGATCCCACGGCGAGTCGGTTAGAGTTTGGGGTCGGCGGCGGCATTATTTGGGATTCGGATGCTACCACCGAGTTTGAAGAAACCCTGACGAAGGCGCGGGTGCTGACCCAGTCTCGACCCGATTTCCAATTATTGGAAACGATGTTATGGGAGCCTGAGTCAGGTATTTTTCTGCTTAACAAACATTTGCAACGCTTAGGAAAAAGCGCGGCTTATTTTGATGTTCCATTGGATGTTTATGAGATCCAATTAAAGTTGGATCAGATTTCCGGAAGCGTTCCTCAAAAAATTCGCTTGCTCGTTTCGAGGAAGGGGGATGTTGAGGTGCAAGTCATTCCTCTCTCGCCCAAAAATGCGGCGGTCGATTTGGGGTTGGTGTTGGCCAAGAAACCGATCGATTCAACGGATATTTTTCTGTTTCACAAAACGACGCATCGGCGGGTGTATGAAAAGATGCGCGCCGATTTCCCTGAAGCCGATGAGGTTCTTCTTTGGAATGAAAAAGGAGAGGTGACCGAAGGCTGTATGGCGAATCTTGTGGTTCGTAAGGCGGGGCAATGGCTGACGCCTCCGGTGACGTGTGGTTTGTTGGCGGGGACCTTTCGCGAACAGCTGCTCAAGAAGGGGGAGATTCAGGAATCGATCTTGTCGATCGCCGATCTAAAGGCCGCAGATGAGATTTTTCTAATTAATTCCGTTCGAAAATGGCAACGTGCAGTCTTGAAATAGGCAAAATTAGGCATTGCAAACCTTGCGGTTTGGTGTAGTTTTTCGCAAATCAAACGGGATGGTACTGTTTATGCATGAAATTATGACGATTGAAGAAGTGGCCGCATATATACGCGTATCTGAGCGTACGGTGTATGATTGGGCACAAAAAGGAGAGCTTCCCGGCGGGAAACTGGGAACAACTTGGCGTTTTAAGCGGGATGAGATTGAGAAATGGGTGAATGATCGCCTTTCGCAATCTAGCGATAAAAAGCCTGCGGCTCATGCGACGACTAGTTTTGTGCTGACTCCGGAGCGCATTGTTCTGTTGGATCATGCCACGAAAAAAGAGGTCTTAACCCAATTGGTTGATCTGTTGGCCGAAACCCCCTTTGTCAAAAATCGTGAGGATCTTCTGAGGGGGATCTTTGAGCGGGAAAAGCTTATGAGCACAGGGATTGGTTTTGGCGTGGGGGTTCCCCACGTGCGGATCAATTCGGTAAGCGATCTCGTGATGGCGGTTGCCGTGTGTAAAACCCCGATTGCGGATTATACTTCGCTTGATGAAGCTCCGGTGCAGATTGTCTGCATGCTTGCGGCACGGACGGATCAACACACAAAATATATTCGCACGCTTTCGGGAATCAGCTTCCGATTAAAAGATGCGCTGAGTCGGGAACAAATCATTGCTTCGGACGATCCTTCCTTTATTTATAAACTACTCGTCGAAACGGACTAGAAACTATGCACGAAGTACATCTCGGTATTCTTGCCATCCTTGGAATTTGCGTCGCCGGAGGGGTGATGGGCGCGTGGATCTTCCAGAAACTAAAAGTTCCGCAGGTCGTCGGCTATATCGTAGTCGGTGTACTGATTGGTGACACCGGCTTTGGGTTGTTGCACCCGGCCGATATTGCTGCGCTGGGCTCCTTTAATAATTTTGCACTGGGGCTGATCGGCTTTCTGGTGGGCGGCGAGTTGAGCGGTAGTATTTTTAAGAAATATGGAAAACAATTTACCGCCATTCTGCTGGGGGAAGGCCTTGCCGCTTTTCTTTTAGTCGGAATCTCCTCCACCTTGATTGTTAATTTAGTGGTTCATGATTGGATTATCGCTATTGCAGCGGGTGTCGTCTTCGGAGCCATTGCCTCGGCCACCGACCCGGCCTCGACCATCGACGTGCTGTGGGAATACCGCTCCGCCGGCGTACTTACCACCGCCATTGTGGCGATTGTTGCGCTGGATGACGCATTGGCCATGACGCTCTACGGCATTGGCACGAGTGTGGCCACCATTCTCACGCAAAGCGGCGGCGACTCCATTGGCACCACACTTATGCATACGGGCATCGAGCTTGGCGGGGCTATTCTGCTGGGTGTGATCTGCGGTTTTGTGCTCAACGCCATGATGCACTACATGCCACAAACTGAAAAACGCCTCGGCATTTCTATCGGTATTCTTCTGCTCTGCATCGGGCTTTCAGTGGCCTTCGGCATGGATGTCATCCTCTCCACCATGGCGGTCGGTATTGTCCTGATCAACAGCGCTCCGCGCCGAAGCAAAAAGCTATTTGAAACGATCCGCTCCTTTTCGACGCCGATTTACATCATCTTTTTCGTGCTCGTCGGGGCACGGCTTTCGCTAGGCAATATGCCTCTGTGGCTATGGGGTCTGGTGGTGGTCTATGTGCTGATGCGCAGCCTCGGGAAGTGGGCCGGTGCCTATTGGGGCGGGCGGCTCTCCAAGGCCGAGCTGCCGGTTCAGAACTATCTGGGTATGGCCATTTTCGCCCAAGGTGGCGTGGCCGTCGGCCTCTCCATCGTGGCCAGTCACAACCTCCAGCATATTCAAGTGACTCCCGAGATGAGCTTGGGCGATATGATCATCTTCACCGTCACCGCCACCACGCTTTGCGTGCAACTTATTGGGCCAGCCTTTGCCAAGCTCGCCATTAAGAAAGCGGGGGAGATTGGCCGCAATGTCACCGAAGAGGATGTGATGTTCGAATGGAAGGTTTCCGATGTCGTTAATACCGAAATTGTTCCACTACAGGAGGCGACCCCCCTTGAAGCGGTGGTGCGGAACTTTGCCGAGCAGGATACCTTTGTCTACCCCGTGGTTTCCAATGATGGAAAAATTATTGGGGTGTTGACCTTTGATATGCTCAAAGAGTTGCTTACTGATCGCGATGCTTGGCACTGGCTGGTGGTGGGCGATGTGATGCAACCCGTCCTCGACCGCCTGTTTGGCGGAATGAACTTGGGCGAGGCTCTGCTCGACATGCAAAATATGCAGGCCGAGGCGCTACCCGTCATCGAAAGTTCGGAGAATGGAAAATTACTCGGCGTGCTGGATTTACGCGAAGCCCGCCGGAAGGTCGGCGCCGAGCTCGTCCGCCGCCAGACCGCTTCTGTATAGACGGAAATGGTTTGAAATAAAGCCCAAGCAGGATGTCATTATTCGATATAATTAAATTGGAGAGGAGTATAAATGAAAGCCAATCTAGAAAAAACCACCGTCAAGGATATTGCCTATCTCATCAACACCTCCTGCCTTCGGGCGGATCGCGGAAGCTCGCTCGAAAACCTCGCGGAGATGCTCTGCACCTCGGATCGCTACAAAGTATACCTGATGGACGACTCGCAGCAACTTTGCGGCGTTATCCAGGCCAAGCAGATTGCGATGGAGGTGCTCAAGCTCTCGAAGCGCAAGGAAGATGCGGAAGAGATGCTGCCCGCGATCGCCTATGTGCTGAATTTCCATCACGCCAGCGATCTGGCTGAAGAGGCGGTTACGGTTCAGCCGGGTTCCACGCTGAAAACGGTGCTTGAGATGATGGATCAAAACCACATTCGCGAAATCGCGGTGGTCGACGCGAACCGGCATCTGCTCGGAACGCTGGAGGCAAAGCATATTCTTGCGCACTACCTGCACGACAAAGCCGAAACCT
>JAOZSZ010000162.1 GCA_029939385.1 Pontiella sp.
ATGCGGACAGCCCGGCGGTCTGTCCCTACCGGGCAAAATTGGTAGGGCGTGCTTGGAACTCCGCATCGGAATGACGGAGCTACGGTTGCGCGGCCGGAATGTAGATGGAGCATCCTGCTCCATTGGGGTTGGGCTTGTGCATTGGGATCGGCTTTGCAACGGGTAGAAAAAGGTTCCGTGTTCTTCCTGAACGGAGCAAG
Source organism: Pontiella sp. (assembly GCA_029939385.1). Classification (GTDB taxonomy): domain Bacteria; phylum Verrucomicrobiota; class Kiritimatiellia; order Kiritimatiellales; family Pontiellaceae; genus Pontiella. The sequence continues at coordinate 201 of JAOZSZ010000162.1, forward strand.
ATGCTCCGTCTACGCTCGCAGGATTACATGGGGAATGGAGGGTAGGAGATTGACGCTTGGCTACTGTCATTTTGTCGTCAACGGGTTCTCGATTGGAGTTTAGTAAGAATTTATAGGTCTATAAGAGGCCTCTCTTCCGGCTTGGTTTGAGCGCTGTATTTGGGCAAGATGCGCGTTTTGTCTTAAAGAAAGGGAAAGCTGTGATGGCAGGATTAACTGATTTGTTGGGAGAAGGGGGGACGTTGAAGACCCCTGGCTTGAGCGATGCGATAGGCGGCTCGTCGAATAAGGATTTGATGACCGATGCGCGCATGGTGCTTTCTGGGAACTGGGGCATGGCGGTTCTGGGTTATGTGCTCTATATCGTTCTGATGCTGAGCTTCTATTGGTTTGTTTTCTCTGCCGCCGTTTTTGTGGGGATAGCGGGCGGGTTGAGCGGATCAGATACGGAGGCCGCGACGCGGGTTATACAAGGGGCTTCTCAGCTAGTGGAGTTTTTAGTGACGGGGGCCTTCACCGTGGGCTTTTGTAGCTATTTTCTGATTATTGCTCAAGAGGGTGAAGCTCGATTAGGAGGCCTATTTACGGGGTTTAAGCGGTTTTGGAAATCCTTTAGCGTCTATTTTCTAAGTAACCTTTTCATTCTTCTCTGGCTCCTATTGCTTATTGTTCCTGGAATTATTGCCATCTTCCGCTATGCCATGGTCTATTTCATTATTGCGGATGATGAAGAGTGCGGACCGTTGGAGGCGATGGGTCGAAGTAAGGAGATGATGAAGGGGAATAAATGGAAGTTTTTCTGCCTGCACTGGCGCTTCTTTGGATGGTCGTTATTGGCAACCTTTTTCACCTTCGGGCTGGGATATCTCTGGCTGACCCCCTACATGCAAACGAGCTTTTCGAAATTCTATGAAGATATTAAATGAAACCTGAAACGAAAAACTTGAACCCCGAAATAGGTAAATTCGAATTATTAAATACGGATTCCTCAAGTAAGGCACGGCGTGGACGCTTACATACCGCGCATGGAACGATTGAGACTCCGGTATTTATGCCGGTAGGCACGCAGGCGACGGTTAAGGCCATGTCGCCGCGCGAGATGGATGAACTAGGTTGTGAGGTTTTGCTGGGTAACACCTATCACCTTAATGATCGTCCCGGGCCGGATTTGATCGAGCGGATGGGAGGGCTTCACCAATTTATGGGGTGGGATCGAGCCATTTTAACCGATAGCGGCGGCTACCAAGTTTTCAGCCTAGGTAATTTGAATAAGATTACAAACGAAGGGGTCTCCTTTCGCTCACATTCCGATGGTGCAACCCATTTTATTGGCCCGCGCGAGTCGATGGAAATTCAACGGAAGCTGGGGTCGGATATTGCGATGGTTTTTGATGAATGCCCCCCGTATCCGTGCGAGAAGGAATACGCTTGCCAAGCGGTACGCAGAACCCTAGATTGGGCGGCTATTTGTAGGGAAACGCCTCGGGCGGAAGGCCAATTGGTCTTTGGAATTGTGCAAGGGAGTACTCATGCTGACTTGCGCGAGGAATGCGCGAAGGCCTTGGTTGAAATGGATTTTGATGGCTATGCCATCGGCGGGGTGAGCGTCGGAGAACCCGACGAGTTAATTTTGAGGGGAGTGGACGACACGGTTGATCATCTTCCTGCTGGAAAACCTCGCTACCTGATGGGGGTCGGTGAAATGGCTCAAATGGTTGAATCGGTTGCGCGCGGTGTAGATATGTTTGATTGCGTAATGCCAACGCGGCAGGCGCGCAATGGAACGGTTTCGACGCGACGCGGACGTTATCCGGTGAAGGCCGGCCTCTACAAAGAGGATGCGCGTCCTTTAGAAGAAGGATGCGGTTGTTATGCGTGTAAGAATTTTACGCGCGCTTATGTGCGGCACTTGCTTAATGTAGGTGAGATTTTGGGATTGAGATTAATAACAATCCATAATCTGCATTGTTATTTAGAGTTTTTAAAGGATATGAGAAAGGCGATAGCAACCGAGACGTTCGATGCGTTCCGGGCGGAATTCCATGCCGGCTATCGTTTAGTTTTAGAAGAACACACGTTAAACGTTAAGGAGAACAATTAGATGAACCTATTATTTTTTACAATTGCACAAGCCGCTCCGGCGTGCTCGACCTCGGCAAAATCTTCACCGCTACAATTCCCAATCATGATGGCCCTATTATTCGGCGTGATGTATTTTATGATGATTCGGCCTCAGCGTCGGCGGGATAAAGAACGTAAGGAAATGATTGCGAATGTTAAAGCCGGCGATCGTGTATTGCTGACGAGCGGTATTTTGGGTCAGGTTAACAACGTCAATGAAACCTCCCTTATCATTCAGATTGCAGAAAAAACAAAAATCGAAGTGGTAAAGGCCTCTATTTCCCAAGTATTGGAAAAAGACGAAAACCCGTCTGAAATTGAACTGACAAAGTAGGAAAAGTTTATGGCAATGGATAAAAACAAACTCTGGAAATGGTTGCTGCTTGGCATCCTTGTGCTTTGGTCGATCACGCTAGTCACTCCAATTGATCAAAAAGTGAAGTTGGGTCTAGACCTCCGAGGCGGATCAAGCTTTGTGGTGGAAGTCGATGCCGCCGATGTCGCCAAGAAAATGGTGGAAAGTCCGGATAATAACTTTTCTACCATCGATGAAATCAGCGAAGCCGATCTGAAAAGAGAAGTCGCGAGGGTGCAAGAAATCGCAGTGGAAGTCATCCGTAATCGGATCGATGTACTGGGAACCTCGGAGCCAGAAATTTATCCTGAAGGGGATTCCCGTATTGTGGTTCGCCTGCCGGGTGTCGATGCGGAAACGCGTTCCGAAGCTAAAGCACAAATGTCGAGGGATGCCGTATTAACCTTTAAGTTGATTCATAAAGAGAGTTCCATTTGGATCTCCGAGCTTATGGCCGAAGGAAAGATTCCAACCGGTTATAAGATCGGCGGACAAGACCGGAGTGGACTATTCCTTATTAGGGATCAGTTGATTGAAGACCAAGTGCTCGATCGCGAATTCTTTGAACAGTTAAAAACGTTTGGAAACAAGCGTGCGGACTACATGCTTCGGGAAGATCGGGCTCAAGATGGATCGAAGATCTATCGCCCAGAATATGTCGAGCGCCGTAAGCAACTCGGTGGTGATACCGTTCAAAATGCCTTCGTGACCTACGACCAAATGACCTCTGTTCCCAAGATTTCACTAGAATTTGATAGTGAAGGCAAAAAGACTTTTGGTCGGATTACCGAGGATAATATTGATCGTCGATTAGCCATCATTCTTGATGACAAACTCTATTCCGCTCCGAATATTAACGAAGCTATCTATGGGGGCAGTGCGTCGATTTCAGGAAGCTTTTCTGTCACGGAAGCCCGACGCCTCGTAAACGTCCTTCGCGCCGGTGCTCTGCCGGGTCGCGTGAAGATTGTTGAGGAACGTACCGTGGCTCCAACACTTGGGCAAGATTCGATCAATGGCGGGAAAAAGGCACTCATTTATGGTGCCCTTAGTATCCTTATTTTCATGGCGATTTACTATATGTTGCCTGGAATTATTGCCAACTTATCGCTGCTCTTTGTCCTCGTGCTTCTTCCCGCAGGCATGGTGTTAGCCGCAGGCTTCCTAGGGGTACTTTCCGGTTCATTAGAAGGCGGGGTTGTGGGGCTTCCCACTCTCACTCTCTACGGCATTGCAGGTATTGTATTGACGATTGGTATGGCCGTGGACGCGAACGTACTTATCTTCGAGCGGATGCGTGAAGAGTGGACCGTCGGCAAGTCGATTTCGGGTGCCATTAATGCGGGCTACAATAAGGCATTTAGTACCATTCTCGATGCCAACGTCACAACATTGCTCGTTGCGGTCATTTTATTCTGGCAAGGCTCGGGACCCATCCGCGGTTTCGCCGTCACGCTGAGCGCCGGTATCCTCGTCAGCATGTTTATCGTGCTCGTGATCA
>JAOZSZ010000163.1 GCA_029939385.1 Pontiella sp.
TCAGATTGCGATAGGCGGCAGATCCAACACAATGCGGATCGTAGGTAATGATCGGCTTCCCATAGCTCGGGGCTTCACTCAAACGCACATTGCGAGGAATGAGGGTTTCGAATACACGATCTCCAAAATGTTTTACCACTTCCTGAACCACCTGCTGCGAAAGATTGGTGCTAACGTTATACATGGTCATAAGAATGCCGCTAATGTGCAGCTTCGGATTTCCTGCATCCCGAATTTGATTCACGATATCGACCATCACGCCCAGCCCTTCGAGCGCGAGGTATTCGCACTGAAGCGGAATGATGACTTCGTCGGCAACATTCAATGCATTCATGAATAAAATCCCGAGCGATGGAGGGCAATCGAGTACGATAAAGTCGTAAACTCCGGATTCGATGATCGGATCCATCGCCTCTTGAAGACGGTGTAGATAATCATCGCACCGAGCAATCGCAATTTCTGCACCGGCAAGATCAAGCTCCGATGGAATGATATCGAGATTCTTGATTCCGGTTTCCCGAATAAGGCCCAGCGCATCGGCATCGCCTAGTAGCGCGGGAAAGATGCTTGAAGAAGATCCCTTTTCAAGCCCCAACCCACTCGTGGCATTCGCCTGCGGGTCGAGATCAACGAGGAGTATTTTTTTTCGTTTTTCTGCCAAACAGGCTGAAAAATTGATGGCTGTAGTCGTTTTTCCTACCCCACCTTTCTGATTTGCCAGTGCAACAACTTTTGTTTCCATAGATCAGCCTTCGTAAAAGTGAACCGCGAATGTACGCAAATGGGAGCCAATGCACAAACTGAATTCTTAAATCTCAATTTCACAGCACCTTATAAGCAAGAACGCTTAAACCAAAGATTGCGGCCGTTTCAGTTCGAAGAATACGATCTCCAAACGAGACCGGAATAGCCCCCGCAAGAATGAATGCATCCACTTCTTTGGAAGTAAAGTCACCTTCCGGACCAATCAGAAGTGCCACCTTTTTGAGATTCTCCGCAAAAGAAATATCACGAAAGGGCTTTGCTCCTTTATAGAGTGATCCGACTAAAACGAGGTCATAACTTTTAAGTGAAGGGAGAATCGTGTCTATCTTTTCTACGGGATGAAGCGTTGGCATCCATCGGACTTCACACTGTTGCGCGGCGTTGAGGACAATCTTTTGCCAGCGTGCACTCTTTTTTTCATTCCCCTTGGATTCCGTATGCTGCGTAAGAATGGGGCGAATATTAGAAACCCCCAGTTCGACTGCCTTCTGCATCACTAAATCCCATCGATCTGCCCGAGGAACCGCTTGAATTAAGTCAATCTGAACGGCGGGAGAAGGAACCTTCCACCGCGCAGAAACAGCGACCTCGACCGCTGATTTTCCGACGGACTGTATCACCGCTTCGGCTACATTTCCTTGGCCATCAAAGAGTGTGATTTCCTGCCCCACCTGAACTCGGAGTACCCGCGCGAGATGATGCGACTCCTCGGAAGGAAGCGCGATCCCCTCTTTCTTCATCTCTTCTGCTTCGACTAATGAATTAATACGCATTTTCAAGGGCCAAATAAGGGGGGCCTATTTTCCTATGTATCCGATTCAAGCTTACGCTTGCGATCATAGAATTTTTCGGCGGTTTTCTTCATCTTAATGGTTAGGTCGAAATGGCTATCATGAAGCTGATCGCAGAGTTGCTGCATGGCCTTCTTCTCTTTTCCGGAAAGACGGCTTGGCACCTCAATATTAACCATTGCGTTCTGGTTTCCTTTTCCCCCTCCGTGTGCGGCATCCATCACCCCTTGTCCACGAAGCCGAAAAATCTTCCCGCTTTCAGTTCCGGCCGGGATCTTAAGTTTAGCGCCCCCATGAAGCGTGGGCACTTCGATTTCACCACCGAGCATCGCAATATGAAACGGAACCGGAACCTCACAATAGATATCTAGGCCATTGCGTTTGAAGAAATCGTGATCCCGCACATGAAAAACAATGAATAGATCCCCGGCGGGGCCACCGCGCACGCCCGCTTCGCCTTTTCCTGGAAGCCGCTGACGCGATCCCGATTCAACACCGGCAGGAATGCGTAATTTTAGCTTTTGCCGAACCTTCACGCTCCCCACACCGTTGCAATCCCGACACGCTTTATCGAGCACTTCACCCGCGCCACTGCAAGAGGGACACGTCTGAGAAAATTGAATAAATCCGCCGCCGGCAGTCACCTGACCACGCCCCCCACAAGTTGGACAAGTCTGCTTGGAAGTCCCGGGCTCTGCACCACTTCCCGAGCAACGTCCGCACGCTTCGCTGACGGGCAACGTGATGGTGCGATGTGAACCCAGCGCCGCCTCCTCGAAATCAACATCCAAATCGTAACGGAGATCGGAACCGCGAGCCGGGCCGTTGCTACGACGACGACCGCCCCCTCCGCCAAAGAGATCATTAATATTAAACCCGCCACCAAACACCTGTTCAAAGATATCTGATGGATCGTGGAATCCGCCGCCAAATCCGCCGCCAAATCCACCGCCACCTGCCGCAAAAGCCTGATGGCCAAATTGGTCATAGCGTGTTTTTTTGTCGGAATCGCTAAGCACTTCATAGGCTTCGGAGGCTTCCTTAAAACTATCTTCGGCCTCATCGTTCCCCGGGTTTCGGTCGGGATGATATTTCATGGCTACCTTGCGATAGGCTTTTTTAATTTCATCATCCGTTGCGGAACGGGACACCCCTAGCACTTCGTAATAGTCGCGTTTATTAGCCATTTCTTATTCCTCGCCTTCGGCGGTTTCAGTGGTTTCGACAGGGCCACTAGAAACAACGACTTGCGCGGCACGCAGTAGCTTATCACCAAATAAGTATCCACAGCGCACCTGATTCGAGCAGACTTCGGCTGGATATTCATCGGATGGCAGGTGTGTTAATGCTTCATGTTTATGAGGATCAAAGACCTCGCCTACGGCATTAATTGGTTTTAGATTAAATTTGTTCAATACGTTCTGGAACTGGTCGAAGACCAATTTAAATCCATCAAGCACAGAGGGATCAGTCTCGTGTTTTTCAGCCGTCTGAAGCCCCATTTCATAATGATCAAGCACCGGCAAGATCTCTAACAACAAATCCTCATTAGCGCGCTGGTAAAGCTCTAAACGCTCACGCTGAGTCCGGTTACGAAAGTTGGCAAAATCAGCCTGAAGGCGCACGAATTGATCCCGAAGCGATTCCTCTTCTTCCTCTGTAACAGAATCCTCTTCAATTATTTCGGTGTCAGGAAGTGTTTCTTCAGCAACCTCTTCGCTGAGATCCTTTTCATCCGTTTTATTCTTCTTGGCCATAATCAAAATCCTTTTGTTTCTAGAGCTTGGGAAAATACGCTAAACGGCCTCGGTGTCAATAGGTGATGAAGCCTAACTCCTCGCTACGACAACCCCGTAATTAGAATGACAACGACTCGGAGAGAGCTCTTTGCTTCCCTAATGATTGGAAACTATTTTAAATGAGTCTTGAGCCCTTTTCCTATGGAATAGACCTCGAAACCAATTTCAAAGAGGGCGTTATGATCCAGATGGTTGCGGCCATCAAAAATGAAGGCCGGCTTGATCATAGAATCATAAATCCGTTGATAATCGAGGGTTTTGTATTCCGGCCACTCCGTAAGCAATGCAATGGCGTGCGCACCTTCAGCGGCCTTATAGGGGTCTTTTTCAAATTTGACTCGATCCAGCAGGTTCGGCATTTCTAACTTAGCATTTTCGATGGCTTTAGGATCGGACACCACAATCTCAGCATGCTCTTCAGCGAGTTCGTGACAAACCCGAATGGCTGGACTTTCGCGGGTATCGCCGGTGTCGGCCTTGAAAGCAAATCCAAAAATAGCCAGCCGTTTTCCGGCAATCGTATTGAACATATTGTGAAGCATATTCTTTACGAAACGCGATTCCTGATATTCGTTCATAAGCACGACTTGCCGCCAATAGTCGGCAGGGACTTGCAGCCCATAACTTTCGCAAAGATAGACGAGATTAAGAATATCCTTTTTAAAACATGATCCACCAAAGCCAATACTCGCTTTAAGAAATTTGGATCCAATTCGGCTATCGGTTCCGATGGCGTGAGCGACTTCGGACACATTGGCTTCGGTGGCCTCGCATAAGGCAGAAATGGCATTAATAGAACTGAC
>JAOZSZ010000339.1 GCA_029939385.1 Pontiella sp.
CCGATCCTCTGCCTTGCCGGACCTCCAGGTGTGGGAAAAACCTCGCTCGGCAAATCGGTTGCCCGTGCGCTGGGGCGCGAGTTTGTACACATGTCGCTCGGCGGAATGCACGACGAAGCCGAAATCCGTGGCCATCGCCGCACCTACATTGGCGCCATGCCCGGTCGCATTATTGAAAGCATCCGCCGTTGTGGCGCAAACAACCCCGTTTTCATGCTCGATGAGATCGACAAAATTGGCTCCGACTTCCGTGGTGACCCGGCCTCGGCCTTACTTGAAGTGCTCGACCCCGAACAGAATTCAACCTTCAACGACCACTATCTGGATGTAGACTTCGACCTCTCTAAGGTTTTATTCATCACCACAGCCAACACGCTCGACACCATTCCAGGCCCCTTGCGTGATCGTATGGAAGTGCTCCACATTTCCGGCTATACCTTGCAGGAAAAGGTACACATTGCCCGCCGCTATCTGGTGCCTAAGGCCATCAAAGCACATGGGCTCAAACGTACGCAGATTAAGTTTACCAAAGAGGCGCTTGAAATCATCATCGCGGGCTACACCGCCGAGGCAGGCGTCCGTAATCTTGAACGCCAGATTGCCAACGTCTGCCGCAAGGTGGCGCGCGGTTTTGCCGAAGGCAAAACCCGCCCCATCGAAGTGACTGCTCGGAAGATTAAAGGCTTTCTGGGTCCCGTGAAGATTGAAAATGATGTGGCCGAACAACAAGCCATGCCTGGGGTTGTGACGGGCCTTGCATGGACGCCGTATGGCGGCGATATCCTCTTCATTGAAGCCACTCGTATGGCGGGCAAAGGACAACTCATTCTTACCGGATCACTCGGGGATGTGATGAAGGAATCCGCCCGCGCGGCACTCAGCTACCTCCGCGCCAACGCGCCCGCGTTTAAGCTCGATGAGGATCTCTTTGCCAAGAGCGATATTCACATTCATGTTCCCGCCGGAGCCACGCCCAAGGACGGCCCGTCGGCAGGAGTTGCTATTGCACTCGCCATTCTCTCGATGCTACTCGACCAACCTGTACGCCCCGACCTCGCCATGACGGGTGAGATTACCCTTCGCGGCCGCGTTATGCCCATCGGCGGTCTAAAGGAAAAAGTGCTCGCCGCATCGCGAGCCGGAATCAAGCACATCATGCTCCCGGAAAAGAACAAGGTCGATCTCGCCGAAATCCCCGCCGACGTGAAGAAGAAGCTCACCTTCAAAACGGTTAAAACCGTCGAACAAGCTCTGCGCTATGCGCT
>JAOZSZ010000164.1 GCA_029939385.1 Pontiella sp.
CACTCTGCTCTATCTCCTCATGAATGATGAGCTTAAGCTTATTAACGGCCGTGTCGTCGGAAATAAGGATGGTCGTTTCATAGTTAAGTTCGAAGCTACGCACATCGAGGTTCGCGGTGCCGACCAGTGCAATGGAATCATCAATCACCATAGCCTTCGCATGCATAAAAGGAGGTTTCCGTTCAAAGATGCGCACGCCAGCACTCAGTAATTCTTCATAGAGTGCTTTCGAGGCCATTCCTGCAGAACGATGGTTGTTTTCCGAAGGTACAATAATACGGACATCCAAACCGCGACGTGCCGCGGAACGTAGTGCTTTAAGGATGTCATTGGTTGGAACAAAATAGGGGGTCACAATTAGGATCTGTGACTGTGCCATGACAAGGGTATTAAAAAAAGTTTCACTTATCATTTCAGCCGGAGAGGAGGGGCCGCTATCAATAATGCGGGCCATAGCGGAGCCAATAGAATGCATTTGAGGGAAGTGGCTGGGGTTGAGAAGTGAATCGATAGGCTCCTCCGTCATAAAGAACCAGTCCTTTAAAAAAGAATATTGGAGTTCATGGACGAGTGGCCCCTCCACTTTGAAGTGATAGTCTCGTATGGCGAGTTGTTTATTTTGAGTTATATTTTTACCGCTGACATTTACACCACCAAAGAAGGCGATGGTTCCATCTATGACTAGATTTTTTCGATGGTTTCGGAGGTTAATTTGAAACTGCCGTTTAAGTGGGTTGGCTTGGGTCCATCCACAGATTTCAAAATTTTTAATATTTCGATAGGTTCGAAACATTCCTCCGAAATAAGCATGAGCGGATCCAAAGCGATCGAATAGTAGTCGCACCTTTACACCCTCCTCGGCTTTGGCCTTAAGTGCGTCAAGAAACTCAATCCCAGCTTCATCCTGATGGATAATAAAACTTTGCATATGGATATGCTGTTTTGCAGAACGGATGGCCTTCAACATTTCCGGATAAGCTTGGTCGCCGCAGAGTAGCGGTTCAATTTGATTCCCATCGAGAAGGGGATGTTCAAGGTTTAAACGATCAATGGATTGGTTTAGCTCTCTTATAAATTTATTTTTGATGGAGGAGAGGTTTGTGCGGAAATCATAGTGCCATACAATAAATGCGCTATTGTCTTTATGCCGTTCATTGCGCTGCTGCATCATAAGTTGGTTTGTTGCTTTATTCTTTAATCCTTTACTGGATACACGATCGATTCCAAATGAGAGATAGAGCAGGACGCCAAGGCCTGGAAAAGACCAGACCACGAAAACCCACAAAAGAGTTGCACTCGCATTGCGACGGCGCTTTAGAGCATGTAGGCAAACTCCTATAAAGATTAGGATGTGCAGGCTGGTACTGAGCACAATCCAGAAAGTGATATTGAAAAAGCCTTGTTCCATAGGAAAGATGCTACAGGTGTAGCTTTGCAAAGAATAGGGAAAAGTAGACGGGAAGTATTGTCATTCAGCAGGAAGGGGCTAGATTTGAGTTATGAGATTTTTACTATACAACATTTGCTACGGCACACATGGGAATCAACGTAAGTTTCCATTGTTGGGTATGCTGGGACATACCCATGATCATTTGGCAGAGATTACCGAATTTATCCGGCCGCTTGATCCTGATGTGATTGGATTGATCGAGGTGGACAATGGTTCTTATCGTTCAGGGAAGATAAGCCAGACCCAACAGATGGCTAAAGAGCTGGGGCATTTTCACAGCTACTGCTCTAAGTATGGTGCAACATCACGTTGGCAACGAATTCCGATCTATAATCAACAGGGGAATGCCTTTTTAGCCAAGGATACGATCCATGGCGAAAAGTTTCATTATTTTGAGCGCGGCATGAAAAAGCTGGTGATCGAACTTGAACTCGAAACTGTTACCTTTTTTCTTGTTCATCTGGCTCTCAGCTATAAGGCGCGACAAGAGCAGATCCTTCACCTCTATCATTTAGTCAAAAAGACAAATCGCCCTTATATTTTGGCGGGCGATTTTAATGCCTTTATGGGGGAAAAGGAGATTCAATTACTCATGTCTGCTAGTGGCTTACAAAATGCCGATAAAGAGAGGCAACCTTCCTATCCAAGTCACAAGCCGAGGAAGTACCTTGATTTTATTCTGCACAGCCCCGAAATCAAAGTGAACAAATTTTGGATGCCTCAGGTAGAGTTATCTGATCACCTTCCGCTTGTCATCGATTTTGAGGTGCTGGAGGCAAAGTCATAGATACCAAAGTTCTTGTCGCATTCTCCCGAGAAGGGAAAATAGCTTGTACTTTAAGGGGTGAGCTAGATAGCATCTTTAATAAATAGAGGGAATGATTATGAATGGATTTTTTATGGGTGTCGGCGTTGCGCTGATGGTTGTGGGGATATTGTGGTTCTGGCTAAAGCTAAAGAAAAATAAACCCGTTCAGGAAATTCGTATTTTTTCGAGTATTGAACATTTACGAGCCATCGGTCAGTTATCGGCCTACAAGGTTATGACGAAGGAAATCGTTACCGAAACCGACCATACTTGGGGTGAATTTGGCACACGTTATTTGAGCTGGGTATTAAGCAATAAGAAGATGGCCATGATCTTCGAGTTCATTATTGATTTTAGCTATAACCTTCAAAGCCCGCTTTTTAAAATTAAAGAAACCGGAGCGTCGAGCTATTCGATCACGTTACCTCCGTGTGATTATGAAGTGCATATTCGTGATATTCGTTTCTATGATGAGCAAGGCGCCAAGTTTCTTCCTTGGTTAATAGGTGATTTAACCAAGGGTTTCTTAGGGGGAGGGTTTTCGGAAGAAGACAAGAATAAGCTTATCGCCGCGGCAAAAGGCCATGCTGAAAAACAAGCCTTAGAGTTAATCAATAATATTCAATCTGAAGTGCAAAACTCGGCCAAGACCACTTTAAAATCCATTAGCCGCGCATTTGGTGTTGAAAATATTGAGTTTAAATTTGCATCGCAAACATCCTCCGAAGTTGTGGTTGATATCTCTGAAAAACTCGTTGCTTCCGCTTAAAAATAGAGATCTTTAAACATTCTGACCTTCGTCAAGAAAAGCTTTTTGCCACAATTATATGGTGCGTAAAAAAATGGAATAATTATGAGTTTTACAGATATTGAATTGTCGAGTGCGCTTATCCAAGCGTTAGAAAAAGAGGATATTACCTCCCCCATGCCGATCCAAACCCAAGCAATTCCTCCATTGATTGCAGGGAAAAGTGCCTATGTTTCTGCCGAGACGGGAACAGGGAAAACATTAGCTTATCTCCTTCCTATTTTTTCTAAAATTGATCCAGTACTTCCGAATGCACAGGCAATTATTCTCGCACCCACTCACGAGTTGGCTTCGCAAATTCATCAACAGGCATTAAGACTTTCCCAAAACTCAAATATTCCAATAAAGTCTCTTTTGCTTATTGGTGGAGCAAATCCAAAGCGTCAGCTTGAAAAATTGAAAAAAAAGCCACACCTCATTGTTGGTTCTGCGGGGCGTATTCTAGAACTGATTCATATAAAAAAATTAAAAGTCCTCCAAATTAATACGGTGGTAATTGATGAAGCCGATCGTGTTTTATCTGGCGAAAGCCTCCGCGTCATTCAAAAGATTCTTCAGACCATTCCCGGCTCGCCACAACTAGTTTTTGTCTCGGCCACCCAACAAGCAGAGTGTACGAAGGAAGCTCAGAAGCTTGCCTCGGAACTAATGCATCTTTCTGTAAGCGAAAATCAGGTAAATGCGGATATTCAGCATATTTATTTTGTTGGAGAAGAACGCAGTAAAGCAGATTTGCTCCGAAGGTTGGTCCGAGCGATCAATCCGAAACGTGCTCTTGTTTTTGTGCACCGCAACAAAGATGCCGCGTTGGTGAAATCTAAAATGGAGTATTACAGCATTTCTGTGGCTGATTTTCACGGGTCGCATGGAAAGATAGAACGCAAGAGGGCCATGGACGATATTCGTAGTGGTAAGGTTAATATTCTTATTGCATCGGATGTTGCCGCTCGGGGGCTTGATATTAAGGGCGTTACGCACATCTTTAACTATGATGCACCTTCCAGTAGCAAGGACTATCTTCACCGTGCCGGCCGCACGGGCCGAGCGGGAGAGGAGGGG
>JAOZSZ010000165.1 GCA_029939385.1 Pontiella sp.
GGTTTTGTTGAATAAGGCGGTGATGTAAGAGGCCGTTTGCATGGCGCGCCAATCCGTGCGAAAGAGGGGACGTGCATGCAGTAGGGCGCACTCTTTTCCCGAGTGAAGGGTGCCGCTTTGTTGATTAAAGTAGAGCAACTCGCTGGTGCTGAAGAGTTCATATTCGCCAAGAAATGGGCTCTTGGGGCGTAATGCGCCTTTGAGTAGTGTGGAAACTTTCCCTTGGTTTCTTGTCAGCCAATGCACGATGCGTGATGTGCTTGAATAGGGATAGTAGGCCAGCGGAATGGCCGTGGTTTTTATGATCACGTTTAAGCCACGTGAAAGGCGTTAAGCATCAGCAGAGTAATGCCATAGTAGATAAGCAACGCGAAGATATCATTCGAGGCCGAAACGAATGGGCCGGAAGCTACCGCCGGATCAATTTTTACGCGATTAAGCAATACGGGAACCAAGGCCCCGAACACGGCGGCAAAGGCCATGGCACAAAAGAGTGAAATACCCACAGTGAGGGCTAAATAAGAGGGTGCAATCGCAGTGGCATCGCCTTGGGAAATAATGAAGTGTGCCCATAAACCGATCGTACTTCCGCAAATAATACCCATCGTTGCGCCGGCAATAATTTCGTGGATAATAATTTTGGTGACTCGGCGGCTATGGCTTACTCCAAGCGCAATACCTCGAATAATTAAGGTGGAGGATTGGATGCCGGTATTGCCTCCCATGGCCATAATGATTGGAACAAAGAAGCTAAGCGTAATGATTTCTGCCATGCTGAGGTGGTTGATAAAACTTTTTAGGATAAGGCTACTTATAAACCCAGTACCTAAGGTGATGAGCAACCAAGGAAGTCGAGCTTTACAGGCTTGAAGGGGGGAGGTGTCTTCTAACTCGGAGTCGCTTGAACCCGCAAGTTTGAAGATATCTTCCGATGCTTCTTCTTCGATAACATCAAGAATATCATCCACGGTTACGCGACCCACAAGCCTGTTTTGCTCATCCAGTACCGGGAGTGAGCTGAGGTCATATTTCGAAGCAATTCGTGCCACATCTTCTTGGTCAGTATCGGTTTGAACGGAGATGGTTTCTTTGTCAGCAAGCTCTTCGAGGGTTAAATTTTGATTGGCTTTTTTAAGGAGTTCCCAAAGTTGTACGGAACCGGTCAGGTGTTCTTCGCTGTCTACTCCGTAGATATAATAAATAGGTTCATCAAGATCGAGCGATCCAATGTAATCAATAGCTTCCGCTGCGGTCATCGTCACGCGGACAGCGACGACATCGGTGGTCATAATTCCACCCGCGGTTTCCTCTCCATATTGTAGCAACTCACGAACTTCGTCCGACTCTTCGTCTTCCATTAGGTCGAGAATCTCTTCGCTACGTTCTTCGAGTTCGCCCAACACATCGGCGGCATCATCGGGAGCCATTTCCTCAACAATATCGGAAATCTCTTCGTCCGTTAGCTCTTCAAGAATATCGGCTTCGGCTTGATCCTCAAGTTCGGCCAATACGTCGGGCTTAATGTTGTCAGCGAGCAGGTCGAAGAGTTTGTTATAGGTATTCGTTGGAGCATGGTTGATGATTTCAGCAATGTCAGCAGGGTGCAATTCTTCGAAAAACTTAGGGATTTGCTCCCAAAGTTCATCTTTAATGTAGCCGTTGATCTGTTTTTTAATGTGGTTTGTGTCTGACATCGTTTGATCCTTTTCAGAACTCGAGAAACCATAGTCATTGCGTCGTACAAGGCCAAGTATTTAGTAGTTGGGATAGTTGGGTGGATAGTTTTTTCCGGAAGTGCGTCGCCAATGTTTGTAGGACCAGATCCAGTATTCGGGATGATTTCGGATTTCATCAGAAACGCAATCGATAATTTGTTGAGTTAATTCCTTGGTCACCCGAGTAGCATCCCGCTCTTTGTTATAGGCGGGGGGAAGGATGGTCTTCGGAGAATAGAGCCGATATTTCCCTTTCGGAAGGGGAACGCAAAATCCCAAAAATAGTTCGATTCCCGCGCGGTAGGCCAGAGCCGCTGGAGCGGAAGAGATGGGGGTGGGAAGTCCCATAAAGTTAATGATGATTCCGCCCTCTTTTTCAGAGGTGTTTTGATCGAGGACAAATCCAACGGTACCCTTTTTTCGCAGGCGAGCAATCAGGGTGCGGAGAGCCCCTTTTTGAGGGATAATGGTTTGTCCGGTTTTTTCCCGTTGTTGAATCAATATTTGGTCGATGGATTTATTTTTAATCGATGCCGCAATGCTGGCGAGATCGGTGCCATACAGGGCGGCTGTTTGTGCAATAATTTCCCAGTTCCCCAGATGAGCTGAAATACAAATGCATGCCTTGTCTTGAAATAGAGCGGAAAATTCAGGATCAATCTCTACATACTTTTTTATCCGAGCTTCCGTGTTTTTTGAAAACCAGAAGAGATCCAGCATGGTTTGACAGAAGGACGAGAGTGACGTGGTCAGAATAAAACGTTTTTCGGCGGCGGTTTTGGTGTCACCAAATACGGCATCTATATTTTTTAGGCCAATACGTTTTTCATACAACGGAAAGAACCAGGCCACTTGACCGGCCAATTTTGAGATTCCAATCACGGCGCTGCGGGGGAGCAGGGGGATCAATAGTTGTAGAAAAAGGAATCCCATGGTTTCAAATGGACGCCGTATTTTTCTTCGGATTTTTTTTAACTTAATCATGATGACTCCAAAATGAGGCGCAAACTTTATCGACATCGCGGATCTATACCAATATTTTTCTGCATCTGTACGAAATCAAAGGAGCGACATGAATAAATATATTATAACCTTTATGGCTACACTGGCTTTAATGAGTGGAGCCCTCGCTGAAAAAACTAAAATCTCTGTAGAGAAAAACCCTGAACCCAAGAAAGAAAATATTATGATCCTAATGAAAACCTCGAAAGGGGATATTAAAATTGAATTGAATAAGGAGAAGGCTCCTAAAACGGTGGCTAACTTCATGAAATATGTTGAGTCCGGCCATTATACGGAAACCATTTTTCATCGTGTGATTGGAAACTTTATGATTCAAGGTGGTGGGTTTGATAAAAATATGAAACAAAAGAAGGCTCCTTATACGGTTGAGAACGAAGCCGACAACGGCCTTACGAATGACCTAGGTACGCTGGCAATGGCTCGTACCTCCGATCCGCATAGTGGCGGCGCCCAATTCTTTATTAACGTTAAGGACAATGACTTTCTAAATCACACCGGCAAAAATTCGCAAGGATGGGGCTATTGCGTATTTGGTAAAGTGGTTGATGGCATGGATGTGGTTAAGGCGATCGAAAAGGTTCCCACAGGAGCTCAGGATGTGCCTAAAGAGACGGTGATGATCACCGAGATCGTTGTTCTCGAAGACTAATCTTTACGTCATTAAAAGAATGAATAATGCCGGAGCTTCCGATGGATGGAGGGTTTCGGCATTTTTTGTGAAAAGAGGATGTGCTAAATGAATGAGTCATTTGAAACGGCAAAAAAAGTAGTCGAAACCTTGAGAGAAAAGGGGCTTTTCATAACTGCGATGGAATCCTGTACGGGCGGCGGTCTGGCGAATTGCATCACTAATGTTTCTGGAGCAAGTGATGTAATGTTGGGCGCCAGGATTGCGTATTCCTCCGAAGAAAAAATAGCGATGGGTATCCCTAAAGAGCTGACGAGGGATGGTACGGTTTATTCCGAAAAAACGGCGGTTGCCATGGCTCAGGCCGGAATGGAAACAGCTGTCCGCGCCGACCTCGCGGTCGGGATTACGGGGCATCTCTCTTTTCCCGATCCCGATCAAAAAAACCGAGCCTATATCGCCGTGGTTTGGGGTCACAAGACGAGGTGTGTAACGGTCTCATTTCCTGCTGAATGTGAGCGTTGGAAAGCAAAGGAAGCGGTTATTGAAAAGGCCCTTCAATTGGTTTCTGAGATGGTTGACGAGACCCCATAGCTCTATTTTAATATATAATATGTTATATGTTTCGGCTCAAAATCGACCCTTTATCCTGGCCCTTTCTCCGAAAAATAATCCATAAAAATGTTCAAATGTCT
>JAOZSZ010000166.1:0-1155 GCA_029939385.1 Pontiella sp.
ACCACGAAGTATACCCCGCTGAATATGTACGGCTACTCCAAGCATATTTTCGATTTGTGGGCGTTGCGTAGTGGTGCGATAAAATCAATTGCAGGACTTAAATATTTCAACGTATACGGCCCCGGCGAAGCGCATAAGGATGATATGCGTTCTGTGGTTCATAAATCCTTCGGCCAGATCCGCGATACCGGAAAGGTTCAGCTTTTTAAGTCGCACCGACCGGACTACCGTGACGGAGAGCAGGTTCGTGATTTTCTTTATGTGAAAGATGCAGTGCTTATGACGCTCTGGCTAGGGGATCATCCCGAAACGAGCGGGATATTTAATTGTGGAACAGGCACTCCTCGAACCTGGGTTGATCTGGTTACGGCTGTCTTTTCGGCGATGGATCTTGAGCCGAATATTGAGTTTATAGAGATGCCGCAACATCTGCAGGGAAAGTATCAATATTATACGTGTGCGGTGATGGATAAAATTCGAGTGCAGGGTTTTCCTGCGGAGTTTCAGACCTTGGAAGAAGGTATTCGTGATTATGTCTGTAACTACCTGATGAAATAGACCGGGATATTCATATGTTTTCCATCGAAAAAATATTAGAGCGTGCTCAAAGTAGCCGGATCCTTGTTGCCGGCGATGCGATGATCGATGCCTACGACTTTTGCTATACCGCGCACAGTCGCTCGTCACCGGAACGCCCCGATAAACAGGTATACACCGCGCATCGTCTTGAACGCATGCTCGGCGGTGCCGGTAACGTGGCAGCCAATCTCGCATCACTCGGAGTGGAAACCACGTTCCTCTCTATTTGTGGTGATGATGGAAATGCGCTGGAGGTGCGGCGCCTTTGTGATCTTGCAAAGATCAGCCATAGGCTGGTCAAGGATGGCTCGCGGCCTACTACGATCAAGACCCGACTCTACATCGACGATCAGTATGTGTTGCGCCGCGATGACGAGCAGACGCATAAGATTTCGGAGAAGGTGGCCGGTCAGATCTGTCAGGAGTTTAACCAAGTGCTAGACCAGATCGACGCCGTAATTCTCAGTGACTACAATAAGGGATTCTTTACCACCGAAAATGCGCAGTCCATCATCTCTCTCTGCCGAGAGCGCTCGATCCCCGTGGTGGTGGATCTCAAGCCACCCAATGCCTCGA
>JAOZSZ010000166.1:1165-4059 GCA_029939385.1 Pontiella sp.
GCCGGCAAGCAAGAGCACTACATCTCTGGAAAATGATCCCACGTGGACGACATTGGCCAGACCAGCCGTCGAACGGGCCATACAGAGGCTGTTCGATGAATTCCTCATCGACCCCTATCTGCATCGGAAAGAGGAATCTCTTCGAAAAATCCATGATCTGCTCGGTGCGGAAAGTGTTGTCGTAACGCTTGGGGCCGAGGGCATGTTGGTGTACGACGGGGAAACAGCCTCGCATGTTTCGGGGCAGATCGTGAATGCGGTGGATCCCTGTGGCTGCGGCGATACGGTACGAGCTTGTCTGACATTGGGGTTGGTGACTGGGTTAAATCTGGTGGAATCTGCTAAATTTTCCAACCATGCCGCCGCGCTAGCTGTGCAGCGTCTGGGCACAACCACGCTTGCTCCATCCGACTTTCTTAAGGAGACCCCCTAATGAAAATATTAATTGAAAAACGTTTTGGCGAAATTGAACAGGTTTTGCGCGATACGCTGAGGCAAAGCGCAGATGCGATTGATCGTGCGGGGCAGCTTATGCAGAAGGCTTGCTTGGAGCGCCGTGGAATTTTCCTCTTTGGCAACGGAGGATCGGCGGCCGATGCTCAGCACGTTGCTGGCGAACTGAATGGGCGTTTCCTCAAGGAGCGACGTCCGCTTAAGGCACAAGCACTCGTGGGTGATGCGGCAACGATGACCTGTATTGCCAACGATTACGGCTACGAGCAGGTTTTCGCCCGACAACTACAGGCCAATGCGGAGGTGTCGGATATTGCATTCGGATTCTCAACCTCTGGGAACTCACCTAATGTGATTGCGGCCTTCAAGGCGGCAAAGGCCATCGGAATGAAAACCATCGCCCTAACCGGAAAAGGCGGCGGCGCACTGGTGGACGTGGCGGATATTCTAATTGAAATCCAATCCGCCTTCACCCCGCACATCCAAGAGGCTGGAATGGTAGTCTACCATTGTCTTTGCGAGCAGGTTGACAACGCCTTCGGCGAGTGAGTTCATGATGAGTGATTCGATCTTGATCGTCAGCACTAACTGGATTGGAGACGCCGTGATGGGCATGCCCGCCGTTCAGCGTTTCCGTTCGGAAAATCCCGCAGCTCAAATCACTGTACTGGCCAAGCCCAGTGTCAATACACTTTGGAAGATGCATCCCTCCGTGGATTTTGTCCAACTCATGGGGAAACCACTTCCTACGGCTAGAAAGCTCCTGACCATGAAATATGACTGCGCTTATATTTTCCCAAATTCCTTCCGTTCGGCAGTGATTCCTCTATTGGCGGGAATTCCTAAACGAATCGGTTCACGTGGACATTGGCGGCACAGGATGCTCTCCAAAATTATTGCATTACCGGCGGGGCACCAGCAATTCGAGTACAGAAATATTCTTGGGATTCAGGGCGAAGAATTACCCGTTCCACGTATCGATGTGCCAAAAGCGGCGATCCAAGCTTTAGAAAAGAAGCTGAAGGATTTTTCCGTGTTAGAAAACGGTGCACCGTTGATCACGCTCTTGCCGGGAGCTGCTCGCGGGCCATCCAAGCGTTGGCCTCCGGAACATTTTGTTGAATTGGCGAAAACCCTGCGCGATTCGATGGGGGCTAGAGTTGTTCTCGGCGGTGGTCCCGCCGATGCGGATGCCTGTGCTGATATTGCGGAGCAGTCGGGAGGGGTCAGCTTGGCGGGCAAAACCTCGATCCCCGAATGGGCGGCATTATTGAAACGGAGTGACTGCGTGGTTTCGAATGACAGCGGCGGGATGCATTTGGCAACGGCCGTAGGTACTCCGGTCGTCGGAATCTACGGTCTAACCGATCCCTCGAAAACAGGGCCCTTGGGGAAAAGTGTTGTGCTTCAAAAAAGCACTTTGAAACAGCGTGATATTTCTCGTGAATCGGAAGCGGCCATTCAAGCCTTGGCCTCCATTGCTCCGGCCGAGGTGGCCGAGGCGGTTCATGGTCTATTGCTAGGTAAAACTGAATGAAAGGCTTTGTACCGGCTTTGTTCTATTTATAGAAAACGACTCTATGAAAAAAACTACATATAAAGCTCCGAAGTTGATCCGTATTTTTGCCCCGTATTTTGCGATGCTAAAACCTGTGAAATGGCAGTTTTCTGGGGCAATCCTTTGTGGTCTTGTCTACGGCGTGGTCAACGGACTGGGGTTCCCTCTCATGGTGCAAAAGGTGCTTCCGAGTGTTTTTGCGGAATCTCCGCCGGAGGGGTGGCTTTTGATTGGTATTGTGGCCATGATGCCAGCCATATTTTTGCTTCGCGGTGCCAGTGGTTTTTTCAAGGCGTATCTGTCTGCTTTTTGCGGAGCTCGTGTATTGATCCAAATCCAGAGCCGGATGTATCGGAAGTTGCAGGATCTCCCGCTTGGGTTCTTTAATAAAATGCGCATCGGGGATTTGATGGCTCGGGTGGTAGGTGATGCGGGTGCGGTGCAAGGCGTGGTAACCGGAGCGGCGACGGATCTGGTTGCGCAACCAGTCCAGTTTATTAGTGCCTTAATTATGCTGATTGTTATTTCGTTTCAACGAAAAGAATTTGCGTTTATCTTGCTGGCCTTGGTCATGCTTCCTCTCTGTATTGCGCCGATCCAGTATATTGGTAAGCGGCTAAAGAAGAGGGCTAAGCGCTTGCAGGCTGGAGCGGGGGATCTCTCTACCGCACTCAATGAAAATTTAGGTGCGGTACGCGAAGTTCGGGCCTTCAACCTTCAGCAGGTTGAAACTGACAAGTTTTCTGATCGCATGGAGTTGATTGCCAAGTTTCAGCTGAAGAAGGTCAAATATTCCAAGATGCTTTCGCCAATCATTGAGTTTGCCTCGGCCTGTGCATTGTCTGTTGGGGTGTTCTATGCAGCAAAGGCGCAGTTTAGTTTT
>JAOZSZ010000340.1 GCA_029939385.1 Pontiella sp.
TTATTAGCGACTTTATGTTTTCTGACAACTATGAGCAGTTGCTAAAAATCACCGCTCGCCGCCACGATCTCATCAGCGTGGTGATTGGCGACAAACGCGAAATCGCTTGGCCGGATATTGGAGTGATCAACTGGCACGATGCCGAAACCGGCGAGCAAGTACTCGTCGACACCTCCAGCCGAAAAGTGCGAGAGCATCTCGGTTTAGAACAAACCCGCCGCACCGAAGCCCTTGATGAACTTCACCGTAAGGCGGGCATTGATACCATTCATCTATTTACGGGCGAGCCCTACGACAAGCAATTCATCAAATTCTTCCGCCAACGCACCCAACGCAGATGATTATGAGACCGCAAAGACGCAAAGATGCAAAGAAAGTAGACGGAGCATCCTGCTCCGTTGCATTGCTATGTGGCGCACTGCTTCTCCTTTTCACAGGTTGCTTCAAATCGGAGGAAAAGAATCTCTGGGTTCCGGGCGAATTGACCATTGGGGTCGCCATACCCGGTGGAACTTTTCATATCGGCGACATAATCGACATAAAGGTTACAGCAATTTACCCAACCAACGGCGTTGTTGAGTTGCCTGAGATAGGCCGCGAGAAGGATATTATTGTACTGAAACGCGATTGTGAAAATGTACCGTTCACCGATGGCCATACGAAATCCGTGACGACCTATTCCATAACCTCATTCCGATTGGGAGAACACGTGATTTCAATGAAACCCGTGCTCTATCACTTTAATGGAAAAACTCAAACCAACCGATTTACTGACGCATCGATTACCCTACTGAGCTCGCTCAATGCCGATGCTTCGAGCGAGATCGCCGACATCAAACCCATCCAAAAACTACCGGGTCGCATACCCCGCTGGATATGGATCGTTCTCGGCACCGCGGCCATAGCCTTTCTTGTGGGGCTGGTATCGTCCAAACTCTGGAAGCACCGGGCAACTCTCATTCCAACCGCCCCGCCGATCCCGCCACACATCCTCGCCTTCCGGGCACTGGAAAAGCTCAAAGGCAAGGGGCTACTAGAAAAAGATGAATGTAACCCCTTCTATACCGAACTATCCTTGATTCTGCGCACGTATCTCGAAGGCCGCTTCCGGCTTAACGCACCCGATAAAACCACCGAGGAGATTGTTGAGGAGCTGAGCACCTCGCCCGAACTAAGCGGAACCCAGCGCAACATTCTCCAAGACTTTATGCGCCAGGCCGATATGGTTAAG
>JAOZSZ010000341.1:0-386 GCA_029939385.1 Pontiella sp.
AGAAACAACTTCCTTAAATACTTGACCAGTTCGAATGGATTCTTCTATCGCATATTGAAGGTCATCCCGCGGAACAGGTGCCAGTCCAACATCTGTTTTCTCATCCCCAGTGCCAATACTTACTGATACCGAATAAGGGTGATAGGTTTCTGCTCTAAAACTGCGTGCAATCATTTCTTCTTTGTCAAATCTTGCACACCCGCTCAGCCCAATTATGATGATGCTTGCCAACAGAACCCGAAAAAGAGACTTTTCTATTGATGGCTTCATTTATCCTCTCCGTTGGCCTTGCTTTCCTCTCCGAGCATATTTCCAATAACCTCCTCGACCATCTCCTGTGGCGATTTTCTCGTCAGCGATGAATGTAGGGAGTTGCCTCTTGCTAG
>JAOZSZ010000341.1:396-1228 GCA_029939385.1 Pontiella sp.
TTAACGAGATGGATAGTTCCATCATGTACATGGTGATATCCCACATCCATTTATCTGTATAATTAACTAATCCATCGATATGCCCGGGAACATTCTCCTCGTCTCCTGTATCAACGCTAAAACCACGTGTTTCAAGCTCCGTCTTGATCAACTCATTCACATTGTGCGAATCCTTTGAGTGCTTTACTACATAAAGTGAGTTGATATTTTTTGTGCTGAATCCAGGACTTTGAAATCCTGTTGCTTTATTAATGCAACCACTTCCCACCAACAAACTAACCATGAACAATCCTAGTACCTTACACATGCTACCTCTCCTTTTTTTATTACAACGACTACTTGTCAATCTCCTACGCTCGCTCCTGAAACTAACTCCCCTCCCCAATAAAACGGGAGTTAGCCCCATCAAGCCGCCTTCAAAACCTCCGGGGGTTGCGCGACAGTTATTGATTATGGATCTTTCCCTAAAATCAGAGGTTTTGCTAGTTCCTCCATCTATAATCAAATTGAGCCACGCTACGTTAAAACGCAGCCCTGATCGAGATCAGCAACCCGCCGGGTTCGATTTCTTTCTCAAATCCTCCTCCGTAAAAGTCGGGAGCGGTGTAGGTCACTTTCGATCCATCGTAGGCCACTTCCAGTTGGAGGTTGACCGCCTTATTGGAAAAAAAGTTGATTCCCCCGGCAACATACAGACCCGGAGAAGAGCTATCGGCAAAGTCGCCGCCTGTAATGTGGTAGCGAACACCGCCCCGCACGTAGGGCGAGACTGCTGAGTCGGTAAAGAAGGCATAGCCGCCTGTCAAACCCACCGGAACATCGAAGTTCATGA
>JAOZSZ010000011.1:0-8384 GCA_029939385.1 Pontiella sp.
AAAATGGAATCCATTGTCCTTGGAGCCATGAGTCAAGTGATGTTGAGTCTCTCCCGGTTGGCTCAGGATTTTATGCTCTTCACGATGCCGGAGTTTGACTATTTTCAACTTCCTTCCGAGTTTTGTACTGGCAGCTCCATCATGCCGCAAAAACAAAACCCAGATGTTTGTGAACTCATTCGAGCCAAGGCCTCGCGCGTCAAAGCGGCCGAGCTGGGGGTCTATGATTTAATCAAGGGGTCGCCGACGGGTTATAATCGAGATCTGCAAGAAGCGAAGGAGCTTTTCATGGATGGGATCGCTACCACGCGCTCGTGTCTTCGAATTCTTGCGCCCATGGTTAAGGCCACTAAGGTGAATAAGTCGGCGCTTATCGCGGGCTTTTCTCCTGATGTTTTTGCTACGGA
The DNA here is from genome assembly GCA_029939385.1 of Pontiella sp. Taxonomy (GTDB): domain Bacteria; phylum Verrucomicrobiota; class Kiritimatiellia; order Kiritimatiellales; family Pontiellaceae; genus Pontiella. The sequence continues at coordinate 408 of JAOZSZ010000011.1, forward strand.
TCGGGCGTTGGAGCTTGTGGCTGAAGGGATGCCTTTCCGCGATGCTTACCATTATATTAAAGAAAATCTTCATGAGCTTGAAAATATTGATCCCGTCGAGGCGATTCAGCTAAAGACCCATCTTGGTGCACCGCTTGGATTGGATTGGGATTACTTTAAAAACCGTACTACAGCGATTAAGAAAACCGTTCGAGAAGAGCGAAATATCTTTAATCAGGCCGTATCAAAATTATTAGGCGTGAAGTATCCGCTGGAGTAGTACGAGTATTCTACTCGTAGGATAGGAGAGGTTGAGCGCTGATAACAATCTGTCGCAAAGAGATGGAGTTGTTTCGTTGCGCAGGGTTACTTCTTTTTATGGCGGAGCGTGTGCACGTCTTCCTTCAGGAATTCAAGAACAGACTTAAATTTGGAATAGTTGTTGGGGTTGATCTCCACCAGTGTTTCATGAGCCTCGAGTGTAGTTTTTGCGGCTTCGAGTTTGTCTGTCAAATGGGGCTCTAAGGTTTGGGTATCGGCCGAGAGGTGTTTCATTAAATCTTTTTCTTCACTCGTAACGGATAGGGAATAATCGAGGACTCGGTCAACCCCTAGCGTCTTGAGTAGTTTTTGGTTCTTTTCAGAAAGGTTGATGAGCTTGAATTGAATTTCTGGTTTACTTTTAATGTGGCAGGAAAGCCCCGCCAATACGCCCATAAAGGTGCTATCCATCCCCAGGCAATTAGACATATCAATGAGGATGATATGCCTAGCGGATTGGCGATCAATCACCTGATGAATAAACTGTTTTAGTGAAGGACTGATCTTGAAAGATCCACGACCTTCAACACGGATAACCGTTGTGTTATCGATATGTGCAGCGGTTAAACTGTCCTGATTATTTCCGGAATCCATCTTTTTGAACCTTTTTCAATTCTAACTGGGAAGGATAGTAGCATTGGCAAATTGGAGTTCAACGCGAATAGTCATGAAAATACGAAATTATCGGCCAATGGGCTGGATAATCACTACGCATTCTCCTTTGACCGTGCGCCCTTCATAGCGTGTTCGAATTTCTGCGGGGGTTCCCGTGCAAAGCTCTTCAAATTTCTTGGTTAGTTCGCGGCCAACAAATACCGTACGATCTACGCCAAGGTGTTCCTCGATCTCGCCTAATAGTTTAATGAGGCGATAAGGGGATTCATAAAGCACTACCGGAATATCGGCCTCGGCCCACTTCAATAGATCACGTTTTCGTCCCCCACTTTTATGCGGAAGAAACCCGGGAAAAATAAAGCCCTTTTCTCCGAAACCACTGAGTGCTACGGCGGTTGTGACGGCTGCGGGGCCGGGGACGGCCGTGATCATAACACCCGCTTTTCGGCAGAGAGCCACCACGCGTGCCCCAGGATCTGAAATGCCAGGCATTCCTGAATCGGTAACCATTGCAATGGCCTCACCCTTCTCAATTCGCTCGATGATTTGTTCTGCTCGCTGCATTTCATTGAACTTATGACAACTCATGAGGCGTGTGGTGATTTCATAACGCGTGGTTAATCTTCGGGAGTGGCGCGTATCTTCGGCCAAAATTAAGTCGGCTTCCTTCAAGGTTTCTAAGGCCCGGAAAGAAAAATCACCCAGATTTCCGATGGGGGTACCTACAATATAGAGTCCTGCTTCCATAAAACACACCGTAGGGAAAAATTAGGGATACGCCAACCTGAATTCAAAGGAACAGTCTTGCAGGATTTTATTGCACTAGACAAGATGCTGAAATGCTTACCGAAAAACAGCGGAAACGAGTCTTTAATATTATCATTGTCAATCAATGCCTAGGTATGCTTTCTGGTATACTCTTTCAAAATGGATTTTATCTAAATTATTTTTCAAAGCTTGGGATTTCAAGTGCATCGATTGCACTGCTTTTTGCTCTGCCCCCATTGGTAAGTGTCTTTCTTTTGCTCCCCTTTGCTTTCGTAGCCGATCGTATGGGGAAGAAGCGCTTGGCACTTAGCGGACAGGTACTCCTCGTCCTGAGCTTGGTTTTAATGCTGTCCGCGGGGTGGGGGAATTCTGAGTTTTCCATAACCCTCGTGGTGGTTGCACTTCTTATTAGTAGTATTGGAGGGAGCCTGCAAGGGGCTAGCTGGTTTGCCTTGCTTAATCCAATTGTTCCAAAAGAAATTCGCGGCCGTTTTTTTGGCCGTTTACGGGTAACGTTTATGTCGGTGACCATTTTATTCACCTTGCTGGTTACTTACGTTCTGAAAATGAATAAAAGCATGAGTGCCTTTCAGTGGCTTTTGGCGCTGGTACTGCTTGCGGCAATTCTTCGTTATTTCACCTATGCCCGTATCCCCGAGCTAGAAAATAAAAATGGGGAAGAGGATCACCGAGCCTCATTAAAAAAAGCATTTTCGGCCGTGATAGCCGTTCCTGGATATCTTCACTTTTCTAGCTATGTTTTCCTCATCACGTTATTCACGGCAGGGGTTCCGATTGTATTTGGTTTAATGCAAAAGGATGTGTTTGGCTTTGGTCCTGCACAAATCACACAAATGGGAAACTTGTTTTTGATTGGAACGCTAATCGGATGCGGGCTAGGAGGGCGTACGGTGGATCGGTATGGTACGCGAGTGGTTTTTGTGGCAACGCACATAGGCTATTTTTTAGTCATCCTTTCCTTGCTCATTCGATCTTGGGTTCCGTGGTCATTACCCATCCATGTGGGGAGTTGTTCCCTTGCCTTTAGTTTGGTAGGCGCTACGGCGGGCGTGGCGATAACATCGGAAGTGATGGCGCTAATTCCTGCCACGAACAAATCACTTTTTACGGCGGTCTTTATGATGCTTATCAGCTTGGCCGTAGCGCTCTCTAATATTGTTGTTTCTCGTTCTATTAGTCTGGAAATCCTTGCGCCGGAATGGACCATGCTCGGTCAAACTTATACGGCATATGATGCGCTACTACTCGCCTTTGCAGCCATGACCTTGCTTTTGCTGGTGACCGTTGGGCTGGTTCCAAAAATTGCAAAAAAGACCCAACTTATGCCCGGCGGCGGAAGCTACCCTCGGATCTAAATTTTTTAATGCGGAAGGGAATCGATGAGGGAGTCAAAGTAGGCATCAAGACGTTGCGCCCCCGTTGCCTTGATGGTGTTTGCTAGCGTTCGGTAGGAACGAATGCGTGCTTCATCGAGGGAGATATGTCCTTCGCGACCTTTATCGTTCACGACCACCAAAACAAGATCGTTGGCCTCTTTGATTTGAAGAAGAAGCTGATAGCGAACAAAGACGAGGTCGGCCGTACGTTGTCCGGTATCATTAATCGAAATATGGCCATCGATCTTTAATACGGCAGGGGTTCCGACCACAAATCCGTAGCGGGTGATGAGTTCCTCAAGAACAGAAGTTATTTGCCTATCATCATCGCCAGTCACGTTGATTTCCACTCGGATTTGTTTGGCGATATCGGCGAGGTTTTTTTGAATATTATTTTCGGAATAGTTCAGTTTGGTGCCGGTCGATGATCGCGGAGAAATGACATTGAGTTGTTTTAGGAGGCGGTTATTTTCGGCCGCACGAAAGGCCGCTACACGCAGGGTTGCATATTTTTTGAGAAGATCCTGGGTTGATTCAACCTGCGAAAGAAGGAAGAGGATGGACTCCGTTTTTTTATCAATTTTATCACGATATATGGCGGCGGTTTCGCGGCGATCGAGGTAAGCGATGGCATGAATGCGAGCTTGGTTATCTTTCCACGCTTCCGCATGTTGAATGTTATAGAGCGTTTGAGAGGAGAGAATATTAATATCCGTGACAACGGAGGTGGTGCGCTCGAAGGCATCTCTTGTTTCGCGGGACTGATCCAAAATTCGTTCATTGGATTTGATGTGCGCTTCAAAAATGCGAGCGAGGTTGGCGTCGGCAGCATTTTCTGCCGCACGGCGGGTGTCGCCTTCTCCGAGTGCCGCAAGATAGTGGTTTTCGGGATAGGCCGCTTTTGGATTTGCCACCCAATCTGGAGTTCGATTATGGGTGAGGCTTTGACAACTCATGAGGCTTAATAAAAGCGGGGTCAGAATGATTTGGAGGACGTGGATTTTTTTCATTTTGGGTTCCTAATTCAAATAAGAAGATTCAAGCACATTAAGTTGGCCCGCTTTAAGGGCCACTCCCTTTCTTTCATCGGTATAGAGCAGCCTATTTCCCTCGCCGTAGTAGTGAATTTTTAGGTCATAAATTCCCTCCGTAAGATGGATTTCGCGGATGGAAACTTCTCCGGGAAAGAAACGTGATACACGCAAATCGGCATTTTCTGTTGTGTCGATCAGTAGATCGGTGGCGAGGCGGGTAAAGAAGGCCATTCCTCCATCCATATTTTCGGTCATCTTTTGTTTCGCCATTTCAGCGGAGAGTCCCTTGGCAACGGCGCGGGTGATGGTTTTGATGTAGATGATTGGTTTTTGAATGCTGAAGGTTTCGATGGCCACCCTTTCGAGGCTTTCCAATCGTTGAAGGGTTTCGGCGGGTCGGCCGCCAATTTCGAGGGTAATACGTTTCACTTTCGAGGGATATTTTTCCATGCGCGGGAGTTGGATTTTAAAATGGTAGCCCTCATTAATTCCATCCCATGGAATCACGTTTAGTCCGGAGAGCGTTTGTTTTCCGAGGTAATTTTCGGAGGTGTTCGCGAGTATGACGACATTCTCTTCGGTGTGGATGTAGAAGGTCGCGGCTTTTTTATCGGGCGCGAGGCCGCTGAAGGCGATGACGTTAAGCCGTGTTTTTGGCGGTCGAACCGATTTTAATGCGTTAGAAAAGTCGGGCATAGGAAAGGTGCAGATGGAGGGCTGGAGCTTCCAGCCGCGGGCCATCTTTTCGAGATCAATGCGTACATCATCCCATTGATGCTCCGCGCGGTAGAGCATCATACTCAAATAGCGACCGAGGGCGGATTCTTGAAAATAGCTTTTCCCGGGAACAAAGGTTTCATGGGCTTCTTCGGCCTGATTCATTTTGTGAACGATTTTTTCGTATTTGCTTTCGAGTAAAAGCAGTTTGTTATTGATCCTTCGCACCTCTACAAAGGCTTCATCATTTTGACCGAGTGCAAGATAGTTGAGTGCCTTGAAGGCGTTGAGATAGATGTCTTCATAATCCTCGCCGGCATAGGCGAGAATATTATCGTTCATGATCATTGAAGAGGCGGAGCGAGTGATGCTTTTGGTAAAGTTGGCTTCAATACTGCGCTCGGCCTTTTCAAGCATTTGGTTGCTCTTTTCATACTCCCCGTTCCAATGATAGAGCATCCCTATATCGAGAAAGTAGACGACCCGATCTTTGTGGGAGTAAGCCATCTCTTTGGCGGATTCAATTTTTTCGATGGCCGCAGGATAGTCTGCCTTTTTCAATAAAGGAGCGATTCCTGCATAATGCGATTTATTGGTTCGTAAACTGGTACACCCCACGAGAAGAAGTAGTGGAGCGATAATCGATATTAATCGAAGTTTTAACATGAAAATTAGGGGATTTAGGGGGCACCGAAAAGGAAAGCGGCGCTAATGCGCCGCAGAGCGTATTACCATTTCCGGCTCGATTTTTTGATGTGTTTTTTAATCTTCTTATTTCCAATCCAAACCTTTTCGTTGGATTCAAGATGAATGAGCTCTAGGTCGACTTGATAGAATTTAACCTGTTCCTTACCTTCTTGGTCAACGATGGTTTTGATACTGCCCTGAAGCATGTAATCCGCGCCGGTTTCGGCCGCGAGTCGTTTTTGGGTTTCCTCGCGCGACCACGTTTGCTGTTCCTTTCGTTCTTGCCGAAGCTCACCGCGCTCAAGAGAATTGGCCACAAATTTGATACGTCCACCATTGATTAATTCGCGTTCAAGGTCTTTTACGAAGGTTTCTGATTCAATGTGCTCGGAGCTTTTATTACGAATCGTTCCAACGATAACCACCGGCTTTTTAGCCGTCTTCGCCGTATATTCATCGATCCATGAACGACTAGATAGATCCGCAATCATTTCGGCAGAGACCAGTTGAGAGTCGGTATCATTCCATCGACCGGAGAGGTCAATAGTTTCATCTGCGCCCACTCGTGTAACTTTTGTTTTGCATCCGGTGAAGGTGATGAGGGCGGTGAGGGTGAGGGCGATTAATAGCTGACGCTTCTTCATGTGTAATCTCCAGTTGATTTTGTGACTTAAAACTCATGAAAAGAGTACGGGCTGGGAAAGGGAAGGTCAATCGCTACTTGAAGAGTTCCCCGAGGATCACATCGAAATCGGGATCACGAACGAGATGCAAAATTTTATCCGTATCGAGTAGTTGTTTGGCCTTAAGGTTTTCGAGGCTCGTTTGAATTTTTTCATTTTGTCCAAATCGGGCCATCGATTCGCAGAGTTGGCTCTTTTTACTTTCTGAAGAAAGGAGCCCCAGTTTGCGCAACTCGTTTAGCGTGGCTTGGTCATTAAATAAAACTTGAAGCGAGGTATTTTGCTCGATCTGTTTGGGGTCACCACTCAGTAGATCCGCCGCAAATTGTTTATCGGTGAGCAGCTGTTGTATAGAGGGTGCTGCTATAATCTTTTCAAGGCTCTTCATTCCGTCGGAAGGATGACTAATCATCTCGGCCATTGCAGCCACTTGTGTTTCATTATTTTTCTTTGGAATAAAACGATAGGCAGCTTCATATACCGTGCGCCGCGCGATTCGTCCAAAATAAGATTGTTCTGCCCCGGGGATGGGGGTTGCCGCCAGACCAACCATAAAGAGGTCGCCCAACCAGAAGAGTAAAATTAGGGAGAGGGTGCCGCCAGAAAAATTGATAATCCCTCCTCCAAGGCAACTATAGACGGGGAGTTGAAAATCTTCTTTTTTTTCTTTCTCCTTATGGTGCTCTCGAATCTCATACATGATGATGTGAAAGACAAAGGCAATGATTATGAAGGTTAGAATGGTACAGATGGGGATAGTGATCAGTCTAGGACGGTGGGTGAGGGTGCCCAGCCAGGAACCGAGATAGCGGCCAGAAACATAAGCAATTCCATAGGATAGGATCACCCGAGCCACGCCTAATAGCGAAAGTAATAAACCCTTGTGCCATCCCTTGAGGAAAAAAAACAGCAGGGTAATTAGGGCCAGAATATCGATTACAAGGTGCATGAAAAACTCCATTAAAATGAACCCTCGAAAGATAGATTGTTATGTATAGTGCCGGAAGCTTAAAATGTGCTTCTGTTTTATTAAACGTGGAAGATTGGAGGGGATCCTATGGAATTTGTGTATGCAGCAGAGTTAAAAAAGCAATTTTCCTGCTACGGTCATTTTTATGAATTGGTGATGATGAATGGCGATCGGGTGAAGTGTCGAAGTGTGCTGGAAATTGTAGATGCATCCCTTCCGCAAGAAAGCCCCTCGGATCTTTCTGAAAGGAAGCCGGATGCCGTCGTGATTATGATGAATCCGGGGTCATCCCATCCGAAAGATATCTATCACGTTGATGCTGAAATTGAATATCCGCAACCGAATCATTCCCCCCGAAAAACGTTAGTATTGACTCAGCCCGATAATACCCAATATCAAGTAATGCGCATTGCGGTCTTCAAAGGTTGGAGCCATATTCGGGTGCTCAATCTTTCCGATCTTCGCGATCCAAAATCGGGGAGTTTTCTCCAAAAGGTTGAGGCGCTTTCTGAAATCATGGGGGGACATGTGCATAGTCTTTTCTGTAAGCAACGCGAAGGCGAGCTTGCCCATGCGCTAACCCGTGATTTCCCATCTCCGATTTTACTTGGATGGGGGCAGGACATGGGGCTTCTTCCATTAGTGGGGCAATGTATGAAGAGCATCGAAGGGGAATCGACTTACACGGTTTCTTCCCCTGTTCACCCTTTGCTTAATGCTCATCCGAGCCCGATGCTTCAATCCAAAAAACTTCTATGGTTGGACTCCATGATTAAAGAGCTTGAGAAATGAAGCGAATCAAAATG